>NZ_JASJVS010000013.1:0-83047 GCF_035019605.1 Undibacterium sp. 5I2
CCACCAAGAAATAGCAAACCTAAGTCAGCGAATGAGTAAGACGCAGAGATTTAGGTTTGATCTTTCAAAGCGAAAGTCAGAGTAATAAGTAGTATCTCGTTCTTTAACAATTTAGAAGAAGTAAAGTAGAAATAATCAAATTATTTCTGTAAAGGATAACATCGGAAGATGTTGTCGTTCGGTATGACGACAGTCATGCTGGATAATTTATGGAAGGGTTATGATTGTATCGAAACAAACAATGTATTAAAAAGAGTTTGATCAAAAGCAGCCGAAAGGCAGTTTTAGAAAAAAATAAATTCTTGAGATACGGCAAACGCTAAAGTAATACTCATAAGTAGTAAAGAACTATAACCGCTTTCTGGCGATGAACCTGGTTTCAGCAATGAAACGAGACGCCAGAAGCTAAAGTTATAGGGACAAGTGACTAAGTGCACATGGTGGATGCCTTGGCGATATCAGGCGATGAAGGACGTAGTAGCTTGCGATAAGCTGCGGGGAGTGAGCAAACACACTTTGATCCGCAGATTTCCGAATGGGGAAACCCGGCCGTAAGGTCATTGCATACTGAATACATAGGTATGCAAAGCGAACGTGGCGAACTGAAACATCTAAGTAGCTACAGGAAAAGAAATCAACCGAGATTCCCAAAGTAGTGGCGAGCGAAATGGGAAGAGCCTGCAAGATTTAGCATTTTTGATAGACAAACGCAATGGAAAGTGCGACCAAAGAGGGTGATAGTCCCGTAGTCGAAATCATCAATGTGGAACTAAGCTTGCGACAAGTAGGGCGGGACACGTGAAATCCTGTCTGAACATGGGGGGACCATCCTCCAAGGCTAAATACTCGATATCGACCGATAGTGAACCAGTACCGTGAGGGAAAGGCGAAAAGAACCCCGGGAGGGGAGTGAAATAGATCCTGAAACCGTGTGCATACAAACAGTAGGAGCGGACTTGTTCCGTGACTGCGTACCTTTTGTATAATGGGTCAGCGACTTACATTCAGTGGCAAGGTTAACCGCATAGGGAAGCCGTAGAGAAATCGAGTCCGAATAGGGCGAATCAGTCGCTGGGTGTAGACCCGAAACCAAGTGATCTACTCATGGCCAGGTTGAAGGTGCGGTAACACGCACTGGAGGACCGAACCCACTAATGTTGAAAAATTAGGGGATGAGCTGTGGGTAGGGGTGAAAGGCTAAACAAACTTGGAAATAGCTGGTTCTCTCCGAAAACTATTTAGGTAGTGCCTCTTGTATCACCGTCGGGGGTAGAGCACTGTTATGGCTAGGGGGTCATCGCGACTTACCAACCCATTGCAAACTCCGAATACCGACGAGTGCGAGCAAGGGAGACAGACATCGGGTGCTAACGTCCGGTGTCAAGAGGGAAACAACCCAGACCGCCAGCTAAGGTCCCAAAGTATAGCTAAGTGGAAAACGAAGTGGGAAGGCTAAAACAGTCAGGAGGTTGGCTTAGAAGCAGCCACCCTTTAAAGAAAGCGTAATAGCTCACTGATCGAGTCGTCCTGCGCGGAAGATGTAACGGGGCTAAGCTATACACCGAAGCTGCGGATATCCATTTATGGATATGGTAGGAGAGCGTTCTGTAAGCCTGCGAAGGTGTCTTGTAAAGGATGCTGGAGGTATCAGAAGTGCGAATGCTGACATGAGTAGCGATAATGGGGGTGAAAAGCCTCCACGCCGTAAGCCCAAGGTTTCCTGTTCAACGTTCATCGGAGCAGGGTGAGTCGGCCCCTAAGGCGAGGCAGAGATGCGTAGCTGATGGGAAGCAGGTTAATATTCCTGCACCGTCGTATGATGCGATGGGGGGACGGATCGCGGAAGGTTGTCCGACTGTTGGAATAGTCGGTTTCTGGCTCAAAGAAGGCGCTTAGGCAAATCCGGGCGCGGAATTCAAGGGGTTGGGACGAGTGCACTAGTGCATGAAGCAATCGGAAGTGGTTCCAAGAAAAGCCTCTAAGCTTCAGTCATACGAGACCGTACCGCAAACCGACACAGGTGGGCGAGATGAGTATTCTAAGGCGCTTGAGAGAACTCGGGAGAAGGAACTCGGCAAATTGGTACCGTAACTTCGGGATAAGGTACGCCCTTGTAGCTTGACTGCCCTGCGGCAGAAGGGTGAAGGGGTTGCAATAAACTGGTGGCTGCGACTGTTTAATAAAAACACAGCACTCTGCAAACACGAAAGTGGACGTATAGGGTGTGACGCCTGCCCGGTGCTGGAAGATTAAATGATGGGGTGCAAGCTCTTGATTGAAGTCCCAGTAAACGGCGGCCGTAACTATAACGGTCCTAAGGTAGCGAAATTCCTTGTCGGGTAAGTTCCGACCTGCACGAATGGCGTAACGATGGCCACACTGTCTCCTCCCGAGACTCAGCGAAGTTGAAATGTTTGTGATGATGCAATCTACCCGCGGCTAGACGGAAAGACCCCATGAACCTTTACTGTAGCTTTGCATTGGACTTTGAATCGATCTGTGTAGGATAGGTGGGAGGCTTAGAAGCGTGGACGCCAGTTTGCGTGGAGCCATCCTTGAAATACCACCCTGGTTTATTTGAGGTTCTAACCTTGGCCCGTTATCCGGGTCGGGGACAGTGCATGGTAGGCAGTTTGACTGGGGCGGTCTCCTCCCAAAGTGTAACGGAGGAGTTCGAAGGTACGCTAATTACGGTCGGACATCGTGATGATAGTGCAATGGCATAAGCGTGCTTAACTGCGAGACTGACAAGTCGAGCAGGTACGAAAGTAGGACATAGTGATCCGGTGGTTCTGTATGGAAGGGCCATCGCTCAACGGATAAAAGGTACTCTGGGGATAACAGGCTGATTCCTCCCAAGAGTTCATATCGACGGGGGAGTTTGGCACCTCGATGTCGGCTCATCACATCCTGGGGCTGTAGCCGGTCCCAAGGGTATGGCTGTTCGCCATTTAAAGTGGTACGTGAGCTGGGTTTAAAACGTCGTGAGACAGTTTGGTCCCTATCTGCCGTGGGCGTTGGAAGTTTGAAGGGGGCTGCTCCTAGTACGAGAGGACCGGAGTGGACGAACCTCTGGTGTATCGGTTGTCACGCCAGTGGCATTGCCGAGTAGCTATGTTCGGAAGAGATAACCGCTGAAAGCATCTAAGCGGGAAACTCGCCTTAAGATGAGACTTCCCAGAGACTAGATCTCTTTAAAGGGTCGTTCGAGACCAGGACGTTGATAGGCTGGGTGTGGAAGTGCAGTAATGCATTAAGCTAACCAGTACTAATTGCCCGTAAGGCTTGTCCCTATAACCTTAGCAGGTATAGGCTACGAGTGAGTTAATGAAGTGTTTGCCGGAATGTTCGGTACAAATCATAACCAAAAAATAATAACAAGATTATTAAGACTTTACTTCTTCTGAATTGGATTGATTGCGTGCCTCAGTGTAGCGAGGTGCACAATGAATCAACAAGTTATGCCTGATGACCATAGCTAGTCGGCCCCACCCCTTCCCATCCCGAACAGGACCGTGAAACGACTACGCGCCAATGATAGTGCTGCAACCAGTGTGAAAGTAGGTTATCGTCAGGCTTCTATTCTGCATGCCCCCGTTCTCTTGTGAGAGCGGGGGTTTTGCTTTTAAGTGAGAATGGTGGATTTTGTAAGTGCTATCGCAGTAATTAGCGTGAAATACTTGACGAAGACCACTAGACAAGCAGTGCAGTTTGTAATACAATATTGCTTCTGTAGACGTGGTGACACACGTTGAAGAGTTTATCTGAATAAGCATGAATATGGGTGCTTAGCTCAGTTGGTAGAGCGGCGCCCTTACAAGGCGTAGGTCGGGAGTTCGAGCCTCTCAGCACCCACCACAGATAAACGAAGGCAGCCAGGTTAAGTTGTTTCGGAGTGGTAGTTCAGTTGGTTAGAATACCGGCCTGTCACGCCGGGGGTCGCGGGTTCGAGCCCCGTCCGCTCCGCCAGTAAAATAAAAAGCCGTTTGCGTAAGCAAGCGGCTTTTTCCACTATTGCGGAAGCAAGCCAAAAGTTTGTTTCAGAAATATGCACAAAAAAAAGACGAACCTGACTCGGTTCGTCTTTTTTGCTTTGTGCACGCAGGAATCAAGCCGCTTTGGCAGCGTCGAGTTCGCCGTCGAGCGAGAAGACGATGTCATCGAGCATCTTGGCCAGTTCTGCCGTCATCAGCATGAAGTCGCTGTCGAGACGGGCATCTTTGTCGTTGCCTGATTCTTTATCTTCGTCGAGGATGTCGAGCGGTTTGATGCGCTTGATCGCCAGCGTGTCGGTCAAGACGAAGCTGATGCGGTCATCCCAGGTCAGGGCTAATTTGGTGCATTGCTTACCGGCCGTGATGTGTTTGAGTACATCTTCGGCATCTATACTGTGGTGCACATAGCGCACCGTGGCTTTGTCATCTTTCGATGACTTCAATTCCGTATCTTGATCGATGGTGAAACCTTTCGGGGCTTCATTGGCCAGCAACCAGCTCGTCATTGCCGCCTGAGGTGAGGATTTGACGCGTAAGCCTTCCAGCGGCAGCTTGTCGCAGCACTTGAGCAGCAGTTTGATGACTTCATCGGCCCGTGCCGGGCTGGCAGCATCGACGATGAGCCAACGGTTGAGCGGATCGATCCAGACTTGGGTGTGGCGAGTGATGGCAAAGGCACGCGGTAATAATTCATCGGTCACGCGCTCTTTTAAATCTTTCATGGCTTTGCGACCTGGTGCGAAACCTTGTTGTTCTTCGAGTTCGAGTGCACGGGCTTTGGTGACTTGATTGATCACGCTCGAAGGCAGTAATTTTTTCTCGGTTGCCAGACTGAGCAGAAATTGCTCGTTGACGCTGTGTACCAGCATGTCGTTGCCGCGCGGCGAAGCCCATCCCTGACTTTGCATTTCATTGGAGGCGCAATTGGCGAAGGCGATTCTGGACAACTGCGCATTCAATTCCAAGGCGCTGATGTGCCACGGCGCGTTAAGACGAAAAACCTGTAAATTCTTGAACCACATAGCATTTCCAAATGGAGAAAAGCTCACATTCTACACGCCCAGACCATGCAACTGAGGCCATAAAGCCGTGCCTTCGCGACATTTTCGCGCGCTTTATCGCATTCATCTCGTATCGCGACATCGTAGCGGCAATACTGGCAACAACTTACAAACAGGGAGAACAACATGTTGCAGCAAATCTTGATACACACACCGATCTGGGTCTGGGCTTTGTTAGCATTTTTGATCAGTCGCGGTTTCCAGGCCAGTCAGGACAGGGAAGTCAGCGTGCGCAAGGCAGTCATCATGCCCTTGCTGATGGGTGCCTTGTCTTTGCAAGGTTTGATTGGGCATTTCGGTGTGCAATGGGCCTCGCTAGGGAGCTGGGCTGCGGCAGTCGCGTTGGCCATACTGGTGCTGCTGCCCCTGCAAACAGCGGGCGCGCTACGCAAGCTGTCGGGCCAATTGATTTGGATACGTGGCAGTTGGATACCGATGGCGCTGATGCTGAGTATTTTTATTCTGAAGTATGCAGAAAATATCGCCGTCGCGGTACAGCCGGCATTACGTGACGATAGCGGCTTTGTTATCGTGTGCAGCGCGGTATTCGGTATCATGAACGGGGTCTTTTTTACTCGCTTGCTGGCAATTTTAGCCTGGTAGCACCATCGAACGGGCCTGAGGCTGCGCAAACTGTGTGAGTCCTGCAGATGCAGCCGGACATGGCGCGGGGGAGACAGTATAATGAGGACTGTCCTTATTTAGATTAGTTGTGCTAAACGCAACGATCCCTATGCGCCATGTTAGCTGAACAAAAACAAGAAATTCTCCGCCTCTTGCAACAAGCTGTTGCGCCTTTGATTGCCGATACCAGCGTGTCGGCCAATGTCTTGCTGGAACGTCCACGCGATGCGGCACATGGCGACATCGCCTGCAACATCGCCATGCAGATTGCCAAGCCTTTGCGCAAAAATCCGCGTGAGATTGCCCAGCAGATCGTTGCTAGTCTCGAAGCTGCGGCGCATCCTTTGATTGCTGCGGTGGAGATCGCCGGTCCCGGTTTCATTAATATCCGCTTGGCAACTGCCGCCAAGCAAGCCATCGTGAAAACCGTGCTGACGGCCGGGGTTACCTATGGTCAGAGCCGGCGCGGTGCCGGTCAAAAGGTGGTGGTCGAGTTTGTCTCGGCCAATCCTACCGGTCCGCTGCATGTCGGCCATGGTCGCCAAGGTGCGCTCGGTGATGCGCTGGCGGCTTTGCTCGATATCCAAGGCTATGCGGTTACCCGTGAGTTTTACTATAACGATGCCGGTGTACAGATCGCCAATCTCGGCTTGTCGGTACAGGCGCGTGCCAATGGCCATGCGCCGGGCGACCCGGCGTGGCCGGAAACGGCTTACAACGGTGATTACATCGCCGAGATCGCCCGCGATTTTCTCGATAAAAAAACCGTTTCGGCCAGCAATGGCGTGCCGGTCACCGCCAACGGCGACGTCAACGACCTCGAATCGATACGCGCGTTTGCGGTCACTTACTTACGTCGTGAGCAAGACAGCGATTTGCTGGCTTTCGGTGTGAAATTTGATCATTATTATTTGGAATCGTCTTTGTATGTCGATGGCAAAGTGGCCGCCACCGTTGCGGCACTCACGGCTGCCGGTAAAACTTACGAGCAGGATGGCGCATTGTGGTTACGTACCACCGAATACGGCGATGACAAAGATCGCGTGATGAAGAAGTCAGATGGCACCTATACGTATTTCGTGCCGGATGTGGCTTACCATGTGAGTAAATGGGAGCGTGGCTACCGTCAGGCTATCAATATTCAGGGCAGCGATCATCACGGCACGATCGCGCGCGTGCGCGCCGGTTTGCAAGCGCTTGATGTCGGTATCCCACAGGGTTATCCCGACTATATCTTGCACAAGATGGTGACGGTGATGAAGGACGGTGCCGAAGTCAAAATTTCCAAACGCGCCGGTTCATATGTGACGGTGCGCGATCTGATCGACTGGTCAGGTAATGGCGATGTGGTGCGTGGTCGTGATGCCGTGCGGTTTTTCCTGATCTCGCGCAAAGCCGATACCGAGTTTGTATTCGATGTCGATGTCGCGCTGTCGCAGTCGGATGAAAATCCGGTTTACTATGTACAGTATGCGCATGCGCGGATTTGCTCGGTGTTGGCACAGTACTCGACTGAAGAAGCCGGTTTTGCCGCACTTGCCGAGGTCGATTTGACACCATTGACGGCACCGCGTGAAGCCAGTTTGCTGGCCAAGCTGGCAGAATACCCGGAAGCGCTGGAACGCGCACTCGACGAACTTGGTCCGCATCAGGTGGCGTTTTATTTGCGTGATCTGGCCGGTGAGTTGCACAGCTATTACAATGCTGAACGGGTGTTGGTCGATGACGAGGCGGTGAAATTGGCGCGCTTGGCATTGATGCTGGCGACGCGTCAGGTGATACGCAACGGTCTGGCTTTGATCGGCGTGTCGGCACCACCGAAAATGTAAGTGGCTGCGGCCCTTGCCTCTACCTTGAATCGAACAGCTTTTTTTTGCCGGAGACGCATGAAACCTCATTCTTCACGATTGCAACGCCAACTTGGCAATACTTTGACCGGACTGATCATCGGATTGGTGATCGGTCTGGGCATCGCGGTTGCGGTGGCATTGTTGATTACCAAGACCAGCACGCCTTTTACCAATAAAGGCTTGAAAACTGATAAAGCCGATCAACCCTCAGTGCAACTGCAAGATCCGAACAAACCTTTATACGGCAAAGACACGGCGCATGATATCGCCAAAGTCGCGCCGGAGACCGCACCAGCGGCAGCAGCAGTGCCGCATGCCGCGGCCAAGCCCGATGAGTTGACGGCGAATCAGTTGGCCAATAGCCAAGCGGTGAAGGCGACCGAACCGAAAGTTGCGGCACCGGCAGCAAAACCGCCGGCAGCAGCGCCGACGGCCGAAGTGAGTGATGATAAATATACGTATTCGCTGCAAGCCGGGGCCTTCAAAGAGCAAGCCGATGCCGAGAGCGCGCGCGGAAAATTAGCCTTGCTCGGTTTTGAAGCCAAGGTGACGGAAAAGACTTCGGATACCGGCACCATGTACCGGGTACGGATAGGACCATTCGGCAGTGTTGAAACAATGAACCGAACTCGTTCCAGATTGTCTGAGAATGGCGTCGATGTGGCGGTAGTAAGAACAGTGAAATAATTACCACCGGGTGTAGCCCATGCAGCGTCTGGACTTGGATTTGCTGCGGCTGTGCCTGAGTGAATGACATTTTTAAAGGAAAAATAATGCGTGTATTGAGTCAAGTGCTGCGTGGATTGTTATTACTCGGTTTGGGTTTCTTAGCCAGTGGGGCAGGCGCGAGTCCGGCCGCACCGCAAAGCGGCGTCGAGTATCGGGTATTGAGTCGTACCCAGCCCACCGAGAGTGGGAAAAAAGTTGAAGTCATCGAATTCTTCGGTTATTTCTGCCCGCACTGTAATGCTCTTGAGCCGGTGATCGCCGAGTGGGTGAAAAAGCAGGGTGACAATATCGTCTTCAAACGCGTGCACGTGAATTTTCATGGCTTGGTCACGCAACAGAAGCTGTACTTCACTTTGGAAGCGATGGGTAAAACTGAGGAATACCATGCCAAGGCATTCAATGCCTATCATGTTGAACGTAATCGTTTGCAAAGCGATGCAGATATCATGGAATTCGTTGCCAAATCGGGAATCGACAAACAGAAGTTCTCCGATATTTACAACTCTTTCGCCATCAGCAGCAAGCTCAGCCGCGCTACCCAACTGATGGAGTCGTATCAGATCGACAGCGTGCCGACCATCGCTATCGATGGCCGCTACGTTACATCTCCAGCGCAAGCGGTTTCGACCGTGACGCGGGTGAGCGAAGATCAGCAAAACCGTGCCGTGATCCAGGTATTAGACTTCCTCGTCGCCAAGGCTGCCAAAGAAAAATTATCGGCAGCACCGGCTACGGTCAAGAAGTAAGCTGAGAAGTTGAACATCGGTCCGCCAACTGGCGGACTTTTTTTTGAGTGGAGAGACCATGCAAGCAGTGTTCATCACCGGTGCCTCATCGGGAATCGGGGCCGCCTTGGCGGCAGCCTATGCCGAGCAAGGCGCCAGCCTGGGTTTGGTGGCGCGGCGTGGCGAGCAGTTGCAACAACTGCGCGCCAGTTTGGCCCATCCCGAGCGGCACTCTGTGTATGCGCTCGATGTGAATGATCACGCCGCTCTGGCGGCAGCGGCGGCAGATTTCCTGGCCAAAAGCGGCCGCGTCCAAGTTGTCATTGCCAATGCCGGTATCTCGGTCGGCACGCTGAGCGCCGAGCCGGCGGATCTGGCGGTGTTTGAACGGGTGGTGGCGACCAATTTGACGGCGACCGTGGCGACCTTCACTCCCTTCATCGCTGCCATGCAGAACTATGCCGCTGACACGCCATGCCGTCTGGTTGGTATCGCCAGTGTGGCAGGCATACGCGGTTTGCCCGGTGCCGCTGCCTACAGTGCTTCGAAGGCAGCGGTGATCAGTTATTGCGAGTCCTTGCGGGTGGAATTGAAACGCTCAGGCATTCGGGTGGTGACGCTGGCACCCGGTTATATTGATACGCCGATGACCGGGAAAAATGCCTACACCATGCCGTTTCTGATGCCGGTGCAGCGCTTTGCCACGCTGGCCTTGCAGACGATTGCCCGCGGTCGCAGTTACCGCGTGATTCCTTGGCAAATGGGGCTGGTGGCAAAATTACTGCGCCTGCTGCCGAACTGGCTCTATGATTGGGCCATGCAGAAGGCACCGCATAAGGCGCGCGCCGATGGATGATGTCACTGCTGCCACCGCTGCCACCGCTGCCACCGCTGCCACCGCTGCCATTGCGGCCGGTCTGACCGACGCGGCCGGTACGCGCCATCATCCGGTGGCGGCCCGTGACGCGCGCATTGTTTGCCTGGTGCCGTCCTTGACGGAATTGCTGTGCGATTTGGGTTTGTCCGCGGCCGTGGTCGGGCGTACCGGGTTTTGCATCCACCCGGCGGAAAAGGTGGCTTTGATTCCTAAAGTCGGCGGCACCAAAGACGTCAATATAGAAAAAATCCGTCAGTTGGCACCGACGCATTTGATCGTTAATATCGATGAAAACGAGCAGCCGACGGTGGCCTTGTTGGCGCAATTCATTCCCCACATCATCGTCACCCATCCACTGCTGCCACGCGATAATTTGGCGCTGTATCGTTTGTTCGGCGCGCTGTTTGAGGTGATGCCGGCGGCGCAGCATCTATGCGCCGAATTTGAGTTAGCGTGGGCGCGCTTGCCTGTGGCTGCACCCCGACAAACGGTGGTGTACTGCATTTGGCAAGATCCGTGGATGACGGTGTCGGCCGCCACCTATATTGCAGCGATGCTGGCGCTGATCGGTTGGGAATGCTGGACGCCAAGCGACGACACGCGGCGCTATCCGGCCTTCAGTTGGAACTCTGCCATGCTCGAACAGATCGATTTGGTCTGCCTCTCGACCGAGCCGTATCGTTTTACTGCCGTGCATGTCGATGTTCTGGAGAAGCAGCTTGGTAAGCCGGTCTTGCTTATCGATGGAGAGCGACTTTCTTGGTATGGCAGTCGCGCCATTGCCGGCCTGGGCTATCTGGGGCAGTTATGCCGTGGTGAGTCTGAATAAACTGAAAATAATTTGTCTAATATCAAATTGAATCAGTATAAATAATTTTCATAAAACTTATCTGCCGGCTAAGTTTCAACATCCTTACCACAGTCATACGGCGCGCTGCTTTGTAGCTGCTCAGCACTATGCTATCTTTTTCCTCCTGTTCGTCCATATTGAGAACGATTTTCCGACGCATGGTATCTGTGCACCATTTTGCTGCCTGATGGCCAGCCGGAATAATTTTTGCTTATACAAAAGACATAAGGCCGCGTCGTCGAAATTTGCACAAATGTGTAGCAATTTCGCGGGGCGGCATAATTTTTGTCTTCTTTTGGTGCTCTTAACGATAAAGGTATGACCATGGTGAATACATATAACGGCAAGCTGCTCTGTATCGCAGCGGCAGTCTCGTCGATTTTTGCCAGCCCAGCATGGGCCCAGCAAAGCAGTGACACAGCAACGCCGAATGCGAAGCGCTCGGATCAAATCGAAACCGTCACAGTGACGGCGCAAAAACGCAAAGAAGACGCCAGCAAAGTGCCGCTGAGTATTTCCGTCATGAAGGGTGAAGAATTGGCTGGCCAACACATCACTGACCTCAGCGATGTGACGCGGGCCGTGCCGAATGTGTCGTTTTCCGGTGCCAGCGGTTCCGGTTCCGGCTTGAGCAATATTGAAATTCGCGGCGTCAGTTCTTCGGCCGGTTCCAGCACGGTTGGCGTGTATCTCGATGATGTATCGATGACGACGCGCAATCTATACAGTTTGGGCAGCGCCGAACCGAAATTGTTTGATATCGATCGCATCGAGGTGCTGCGTGGTCCACAAGGTACTTTGTATGGTGCCAGTTCGATGGGCGGCACGCTCAAATTCATCACCAATCAGCCTGATTTGAAAGAGCGCGATGGCACGGTTTCTAGCGAATTCTCGTCGACCAAGGGTGGTGGCACCAACTATACGGTCAATGGCGTCTACAACTTGCCGCTGATTAAAGATGAACTGGCGCTGCGCATCGGTGTGCAACAGGGGCATAACAGCGGCTTTGTCGACCAAGTTTCGCCGACTACCCGCAAGGTGATCAGCAGCGGGATCAACAGTGAAGACAGTTCGGTATTACGCGCCGCTTTGAAATGGATGCCGACCCGTGATTTGGCGATTACACCTTCGGTGTTGTACCAAGAAGTGAAGTCGAAAGATATTGACGCATTTTATCTGGCCTTGCCCGGTAATCAAACCGCGAAGACCGTGCGCGAGCCGGGCACCGACAAATTGGTCGTGCCTAGTGTGACTGTCAATTACGATATGGGCTTTGCCGATCTGGTCGCGGTGTCGAGTTATTTCGCACGCGACTTTAATCGCACCCAAGACGGCACTACCGTCAACAGCGCCTACATCGGTGGCGTCATCAATGCCGCAGCAACGGCACCGGCCGGTCTCGGTGATGTGGTCGCGGGTTTGCCATCGGCGGTGTATCTCAATAATAAGGTGCGTCAGTTTTCGCAGGAAATTCGCTTGGCCTCGAAGCCGTATGATGGCAGCGCCGCGGCCTCGCCTGTGACCTGGATAGGTGGGGTATTTTATTCGAATTTGAAAACGGATGTGGTCGATAACGAGCCTGTATTCGGCATCAATACCGCATTTAAGAATGCCGGTGCCAGCATCAGCGATCCGGCCATCTTGGGTTCCGCCTTCCCGGGCGACAATTCGTATTTCAGCGCACGCCATTACAAGACCACGCAAACGGCCTTGTTTGGTGAAGCCACGTATCACTTCAGCCCAACTGTCAGTGCCACGGTCGGCGCGCGCTATTTACGCGCCACCGATTCGCTCTCGCGCGATGGTGACTTGTTCTTTGCCGGTGGCCCGACACATTCCGATGCCAGCTCAAATTTCAATGCGACGACACCGAAAATTGCTTTGTCTTGGCAAGTCGATCCGAATAACAGTGTGTATGCCAGCGCGGCTCAGGGTTTCCGCTTAGGTGGACAGAACCGCGCGATTCCGGCGGCCGTCTGTGCTGCCGATTTTAAAAATCTTAATATTACGGCGGCCCCGACTTCGTTCGATCCCGATAAATTGTGGAGCTATGAAGTCGGCAGTAAATCGCGTTTGATGGGCAATCGCGTTTCGCTCAATGTGGCGGCGTTTTACATCGATTGGAATCAGTTACAACAGGATATAGTATTACCGGGTTGCGGCTTCGATTATGAAACCAATGTCGGTAAAGCCAAGAGTTATGGCTTGGAAGTGGAAATGAAGATCAAGCCGACTTCGAATATTTTGCTTGGTTTGTCAGCCGGGTACACGAATGCGAAATTGGCCACCGATGTGCCGTCGATCGGCGCTTCCTCGGGTGATCCTATCCAAGGCGTGCCGAAATACAATGCCAGTCTGACGGGTCAGTATAATTTCGATGTCACTAACGATGTCTATGGTTTTGCGCGCGGTGCGGTGCATTGGGTAGGTGCCAGCCATGGTAGTTTGACGCATACCGATCCCGATTATTTGCGTCCGGCTTATAACACGGTCGATGCCAGTGTCGGTGCCAGTTACGGCAATTGGGAAGTTTCGTTGTTTGCAAAAAATCTGCTGAATAACGAGAAGGTGATACAACGCCCGAATGTGCAATCTGTGAATGAAGGTTATCGGGTTCGTCCGCTGACGATAGGTTTGAGTTTGAACGGAAAAATCTGATCGTTTTAATGTGACTCGGGCTGGCCCGGGTTGCTAAACAAGGCTGCGCGAACTGAGAAGTCGCGCAGCCTTGTTTCAGGCTTCAATCAATTTTTTGATGGTACTTTGCAGCATATGTTTTTGCAGTGGCTTTTCCAGAGTCCCTAAAAAATTTTGCCGCGCCAGTTGTGCCACTAAGGAAGCTGAGTACAAAACTTTCGCACCCTGGCCAGACATCAAAATCACGCCACCTTGGTACTTGCGTTCGCTGAGCTCTTTCATCATTTCAAAGCCATCAATTTCCGGCATTTGGATATCGCATAACAGTAAATCCGGTTTGCGTTCGCACCGGTCGAATTCTTGTAAACCCAGCCGGCCGCCGAGCGCGGTACTGATGTGCTTGACGCCAAGTTCGCCCAAGAGGTCAGAAACGAAGTCGATTTGAAAATCATCATCGTCGATGACCATCACATGCAGGTCTTCACAATTGAGGGGGAGTACGCTAGTCATGGCTTATCCTTTAGGGGTAGTTGGGTGCTGCCAGTTTGCAGCAAGCGCTGATCCCAGTCGGCTTTCCAGTCGACGAAGGCAGCGGCGGCCATGGGTTTGGCGATGAAGTAGCCTTGCACTTCATCGCAGCCTGAATGGGCGATCAGATCCCAATCTTGTTGTGTCTCCACGCCTTCAGCGACCAAATTGAGGCGGAATATTTTACCTAATTGTATGCTTGATCCGAGAATCGCGCGCGCCGCTTCATCATCGGTGGCACCGTTGACAAAGGCGCGATCGACCTTGAGTTCGGTGACTGGCAATTGCTTGAGATTTTCCATGGTTGAAAAGCCGGTGCCGAAGTCATCGATCGATAAGCCGAAGCCCTTGAGACGCAGACGCGTCAAAATTTCCAGACTGAGGGTGAGGTTGTCCATCAAGCGGCTCTCAGTCAATTCCAGCGTGATCTGCTTGGTTTCAATTCCCGCGCTGGTGACGATGTGTTCAAATTGTTCCGGTAAATCGGCTTGGTCGAGATCGTCCATCGAGACATTGACGGATAATTTGAAACTTTGCCCGAACTGCTGCCACAGGCCGAGCTGCTGGGCGGCTTTGCGCAGCACTTCGTGGGTCAGTTGATTGATCATGCCATGCGCTTCGAGCACCGGCACAAAACTGGCCGGACCGATGATGCCGCGCTCGGGATGACGCCAGCGTGCCAGACATTCTGCCCCGACCACATGCCAGTTAAGCACCGAGACTTTCGGTTGGTAGAAAATTTCGACGCAGCCGTTTTCCAGACCGTGTTGCAGCTCTTCGAGTGACAGCGCCGCTTCTTTTTGACACGGGATGCGTGCCGGACGCGATTGCTGTTGCTGTGCCAAGGCGAGTTCGAGCGCATCGGCTTGCAAAGGCTTTTTCAGCGCGCCGAGCAGATGCAGGCCATACGCTTTGACCAGACTCTCGGCGGCCTTGAGCAGGTTGTGGTCGACGCTACTGACCAAGATGACCGAACCTTGGAAGCCGAGTTCCGCGATTTGACGTAAGAAGGTAATACCATCCATGCCATGCAGATGTAAATCACACAGCAGCAAATCGGGTTGGTAGGTGCGTAGCATGGTCAGGGCTTGATGCCCATCCATGCACGAGATGATGCGCGTGACACCGAGTTGACGCAAAAAACTGTTGGCGATCTCGATATGATTGGCATCGTCTTCCAGTACCAGCACATGTAATTCTGCATTGGCCGCGCGGCGCCGCGCCGCGCGTATGGCTGCCGCGGAGACAATGGCTGGATCGCCTTTGGCATCGACATAGCGTTGCACGAAGTGGGCGATTTGGCTATGCCAATCGTGCAGCGAGCGCACGATTGCCAATGCTGCCGTGCCATCGGTATCGTCGTGCAGTTGTTCCAAGCGATGGCACAGATCGGCAAATTGATGCGCCCCGACGGTGCGCGCGCTCGATTTGAATTTGTGGCCGAGCGCGGCCAGCGCGAGCTGGTCGCGGCTGGCGCAGGCGGCATCGAGTTCGAGCAAGCCCTGTCGGGCCGAGTCGACGAATTTGTTGGCGAACTTAGAGATTTTTTCCGGTACCGGCCCCAGTTGTTTTTCCAGTTCGCGCAAATCGATGCAGAGATCAGGATCGATCTCGCTTTGGCGAAGCGCATCCGGACTGTCGGCGCTGCTTGCGACGGCCGGCGCATCTGACAGCCAACGCACCAGGGTCCGATACAAGATGGCCGGTTCGAAGGGCTTGGCGATGAAGTCATTCATGCCGGCCGACAGGCATTGCAGGCGGTCTTCGTCCATGGCATTGGCGGTCATGGCAATCACCGGCAGGTGGGCAAATTTTTCTTGACTGCGCAAGGCACGTGTCGCCGCTAATCCATCCATGACTGGCATTTGTATATCCATCAGTATGCCGTCGACCGTTTTTTTTGTCAGTAACTCCAGCGCTTGTTGGCCATTGCTGGCCAAGAGCACGGTGAGTCCGGCTGCTTCCAGCAATTCGGCGGCGATTTGTTGGTTGAACAGATTATCGTCAGCCACCAAGAGTGTGATGCCACCACGCTGTTTGGCCAACAGTTGTAATTCGCTCGGCTGGTATGATTCGGCTGGCGCGGGGGCCGCACAGGCAGGTGGATGGGCGGCATCCAGTTGTACTGAAAACCAGAAAATGCTGCCTTTCCCCAGTTCGCTGCTGACCCCGACTTCGCCGCCCATCAGGCGTGCGAGTTGGCGACAGATTGCCAGCCCCAGGCCGGTGCCGCCATATTTGCGGGTGGTGGAACTGTCGCCTTGTTCAAAAGTTTGGAACAGCTTGGCTTGCTGCGCCGGGCTCATGCCTATGCCGGAATCTTCGACTTCAAAGCGTACCAGGCTGGTATTGCCGAGATCTTGCACTTTGCGTACCCGCACCACGATCTCGCCATGCTCGGTGAATTTGAGCGCGTTGTTGGTGTAATTGATCAGAATTTGGCTGATGCGGTGCGGGTCGCCGTGCAGGTATTTTTCCAGCGTGGCATCGACGTCGAAACGAAAGCCGATGTCGCGGCCCGTGAGTTTGTTCCCCATCATGCTGGCCAAATCATTGAGCAAGTCTTCGAGCCGGAAGTCGAGTGCTTCGAGGGTCATTTTGCCGGCTTCGATTTTAGAAAAATCGAGTACGTCATTGACGATGTGCAGCAGATGTTGGCCTGAGAGTTGAATTTTTTTCAGGTAGTCTTTTTGTTTCGGATCGCTCGTCGCTGCCATCGCCAGATAGGTCATGCCCAGCACCCCGTTCATGGGGCTGCGAATTTCATGGCTCATGTTGGCGATGAAATTGCTCTTGGCTTCATTGGCCGCTTCGGCCAAGTGGCGCGCCTCGGCCAACTCGACGGTGCGGCTGACGACCAATTCTTCAAGGTGATGGCGATGGGTATCGAGCTCGGCTGCCAGACGTTTCTTTTCAGTGATATCTTCCTGCACCGAGACGTAATGGGTGATGCGGCCATCGGGCTGGCGCAGCGGGGTGATGATGGCGTATTGAATGATCACGCTGCCGTCGCGTCGCTGATTGTGAAATTCGCCGCGCCAGATTAATCCCTGTTTTAGCGTTTGCAACAGTGACGGAAACCAGGGATCGGGAGTGTGTTGCGAGCGGATGATGTTGGGCGTGCGGCCAATGACTTCCTCGCGCGCATAGCCGAAGGTGCGTAGAAATGATTCATTGACGTATTCGATACGTTGATGGATATCGGTAATGATCACGGTTTCCGGGCTTTGTTCCAGCGCCAGCGATAATTTGTGCAGTTGAGCATCGGCGTGGTGTCGTTCGGTGACATCTTGCACGATACCGGTTAGTCTGAGCACGCGGCCAGCGGTATTGACGGTACGGTTGCCGGGCATGGCCCAGATATGGCGGATGCTGCCGTCGGGGCGGACGATGCGATATTCAAATGGCGCAGCGAGGCTGTGATCTTTGATCGTATTTTTCTGATGCATCACGACGTTGCTAATGTCATCGGGATGGACGGTGGCCTGTATCATTTGTGCCATGTCGCCTTGGTATTGCGACAGGTCGCGCTGCCAAATCAATTCCATTTCTTTGGACCAAGTCAAACGCTTGAAATCAGGTTCCCAAACCCAGTGGCCAACATGCGCGGTTTGCTCGGCTTCGCGTAAATCCAGCTCGCTTTGGCGCAGCGCTTCTTCGGTGCGCTTGGCTTCGGAAATGTCGCGCGTAATGGCCAACAGCATTGCTTGCGTATTGGCATTTTCGTGCAAAGGCACCACATGGGTTTCCAGCCAGCGGCGCTGGCCGCGTAGGGTGACGATTTCAAATTGCAAGATGCTGCTGCCACCGGCCAGCACGGTATCGAACAAGGCTAAGAAGTCGGCCCGGTATTTGTGATCGACGAAGGCTTGCAGCGTATGAGCGCGCACTTGCTCGATCTGTTCAGCTTGCAGCATGGCCAGACCGGCAGAATTAATTTCGAGCAAATACGCCTGCCGATCGAGCACGATGACGCTGTCGGGTTCGGCTTCGAAAATGGCACGCAGTCTTTGTTCGCTCAGTTTCAGTTTGGCTTCGGCCTGGTGTTTGTATAAAGCCAGTTCCAAGCCGGTATGCAATTCGCGGTCGGTGAACGGTTTGATGATGTAGCCGAAGGCATCGGATTGTTTGACGCGCTGCAGGATGTCTGCGTCGCTTTGGGCACTTAAAAAAATGACCGGTATGCCGCACTCGGCACGAATGATATTGGCGCTGGCGATGCCGTCTTGTTCTCCGGCGAGCATGATGTCCATCAAGATGATGTCCGGTTGTAATTCCCGGGCCAGTACGGTCGCTTCTTCGCCATAGGCGGTAGCGGCAATGGCGACATAGCCGAGTAATTCGAGGCGAATTTGAATTTGCAGCGACAGCAATTCGTCGTCTTCGACGACTAATACTCTGGACTTGTGTTGGGGTAAAAGCATGCTCGCTCCACTGCACAAAGTAGGCTGTCAGATGACCGTAATGCAGAGCACGGGCCAGGCCCGACGCCATGTTGGACGTGCTGCGGGATGTGCCAGATTTTCTTGCGGTAGCTTGACAGCAAATTAAAAGAAAGTGATTTCGGAATCGTTGTTGGCGCTGCTGGCATCGGTGTTGCCATGATTGCGGTATTCATCGCTCATGGTGTAAGTCGACTGCAAGTCTGCCAACCATTGCTCGGTAGCCGGTAGCGCAATGTCACCGGCAAACGCGACGTTCGCTTGCATCTTGTTGATATCTTGACGTATCACGTCGAGTAATTGGCTGGTGCGATCTTGAAATTGCAAACTGACCAGCAGTTCTTCGATATTGCCGCGAATATGATTGCCATGAGCGCGCAAATCTTCGGCAGCACTGCCCATGGCTTCCACATGCGAGAGTACGTCGCGTACTACGGCACCCGAGACTTCCAGCACTTTGCTGTCTTGAATGGCGGCACGGTCGGCGGTCGTTAAGGCGGTTTTCATCACCTCGGCCACATTCTTGACGCGCTCGGTCATTCGTCGTCCGGTTTCGGCCGACATGTGCGAGAGCTTGCGCACCTCGCCAGCTACCACGGCAAAGCCGCGTCCATGCACGCCGACCCGGGCGGCTTCGATGGCGGCATTGATGGCCAGCAGATTGGTTTGCGCGGCAATTTGTCCAACTTCTTGGGCCATGGCATTGAGTTCATTGGTCGATTTTGCCAGATCGCGTATGCAATGCAGTAATTCGTCTTTACTTTCTATCATGTTGGAAAAAGACGACACCACCGGTGCCAGCTCTTTTTTGCAAAGTTGCAGCAAGGTGATTGTGGCGTCAGAGTTTTTTGAGCTGTCCAGATTAGCCACGCCACCAAAGCCGGCGGCATCGAATTCATTGACCATGGAAGCAAAGCTGCCGATCAATTCTTCTACTGCTGTTTGCGTTTGCTGTTTGACCGAGGCGACATGGGCATCCCAGAGCGGCAAGACGTGATGGACCAAATTCGGTAATTCCGGTGCCGGATCGTATTTGTGTACCGGACTATGCTGCTCTGTCAGGTTTTCACGCAGTCGTGCCGTATGTAGTGACCATACCAGATATATGCCGCAAAGCAGTATCAGCAAGCCAACCACGGTATTAAGCACAGTCAATGTCTGTGATAGCAGCGTCAGTGTGCCTGCTGCCAAGAGGAGCAATGCGAGCAGCAGATCGCCATGTTTACGGAAAGAAAAATTCTGCATGTTACCTATCCCAAAAGACACAGCATGAACTATTTGCAAACAAAAATGGCTGCGAAAACATATCTCGCAAGCAACCTATATTGTGGCCGAATTCAAGGAAATGCAATCTTTTTGTTAAAAGAGCATGGGTTTTTTTTCTCGACTGTGGGTGGCAGCCTTGTTGTAGTGTGCTGAAATGTGTGTTTTAGTCCACAATAAAGCCGTTAGTCGTTCTGTGATGCAATTTTTTGCGCTTTTCCGTGGGCGATGCTGCTGCTTATTTGCGGTTGGTTAACGCCACGCCGCCGATGACCAGTGCGCCACCGATGAGCATGGAAATCAAGATCGGTTCACCCAGCAATACGGCGGCGAAACTGATACCGAACACGGGCACGAGGTTGTTGAACACTGCGGTGCGGCTTGGACCAATGGCTTTGACGCCTTCGTAATACCAAACGAAGCCTAAGACCGTGCCGAAGATGCCGAGGTAGGCGAGCGCGGCAAGGTCTGGCCAAGTGATGAGGCCGCTGTCGAAGCGCGTCAATTCGGTGCTGGCACCTAAGCTGAGCAACAACAGCCCCCACAAGGCCGCGTAGGTGGTGGCGGCCAATGGCGACAATCCGGTCAGAGCGTGGCGGCCGATGATGGTATAAGCGGCCCAGGCGCAGATGGCGATGCTCATGAAGACTTCGCCGGGTCCGAAGGCTTGCGCCAGATCGTGCACGGCCGCGAGCGGATCACCGCGTGTGATGACGATGGCCGCGCCGATAAACGCTATTCCTATGCCGGCCCAGCGTTGGCCCCCCAAGCGCTCACCGAACAGGGTGGCCAGCGCGAGTGCCGTGACAATCGGGTTGACGGCAACGAACAAGGCGGTACGTCCGGCGACCATGTGTTCTAAAGCTGAGAAGAAACAAATATTGTACAAAAAGATGCCGGTGGCACCGAGGGCGAAGGTCGCTTGCATTTGCGCGCGCGTCAGTTTCGGCAAGCCGCCTTCACGTTGCCACGCCAGCGGCAACAGCACCGCGCTGGCAATGGCAAAGCGCAGCGCCGCAGCGATCATCGGTGGTATGTGGTTGGCCAGCAGGCGTCCGGCAATGAAGGTGCCACCCCAGCACATGGCGACGATGAGCAATTTGACATAGGTGAGAGTGGGAACTTTGATCACGGGAAATTTCGGAAAGGAAAGGTTTTCAAGCTTACATGAAAGCGCTGCCATTGGGACGGCGATTAGTTAGTGACAAAAAGTAAATTTTTGAGTGGACTTTGGAAAACCCGTATAAACTGAAGCTTAATTGATTAACATCAAGTTGGACTGCAACTTGTTTGACGAGGAAAATTATGCCGCCACCATTAGCCACGGAACAAATTCCCGCTGACGAGGAAAAATACGTCAGTGATTTGCGGCGACGTTTGCAAGCCAAAATTACCGCGCAATATCCGCAAGGTATCATGCGCCGCGACGCCCATCCCAAAATGCATGGTTTGGTGCGCGCGTATTTCATCGTTGAACCCGATTTGCCGGCGGCTTTACGGGTTGGTGTATTTAAGGAAAATCGTCGCTATAAAGCTTGGATACGCTTTTCCAATCAAAACGGGACGATACAGCCCGATATCAAAAGCGATATCCGTGGCATGGCGATTAAGCTGCTCGGCGTACCGGGTAAAAAATTAAGCGATACGACCGACGTCAGCGGTACCCACGATTTCATCCTCATCAGCAGCGATATCTTTGTGACCGCCAATGTGCGCGAATTTGCCGGTCTGATCAAAGCCATGACCAGCAATGTGCTTGCCATATTGTGGTATTTCGCCACGCATTGGCGGGTGGCCTACAATCTGTGGCATTCCATGCTCAAATTTGCCAACCCTTTGCACATCAGTTACTTCAGCACCACCCCCTATCTGTTCGGCGAGCAGGCGGTCAAGTATGCGGTGGTACCGAGCACGCGCACGATAGATAGCTTGCCGCATCCGGCCAAAGTGAATTTTTTGCGCGATGCGATGGTGGCGCAATTGACGCAAGAAGATGCCTTATTCGATTTTTCCGTGCAACTGCAAACCGATGCCGTGCAAATGCCGATTGAAGACCCGGGCAAGCTGTGGTCGGAGCAGTTGTCGCCATTTCGGAAAGTGGCGACGATACGGATTCCACGGCAGAGTTTCAACAGCGATATCCAGCGCCAATTCGGTGAGGATATGTCGTTTACGCCATGGCGGGCCTTGCCCGAGCACCGCCCACTGGGTGGCATCAACCGCGCGCGCCGCGTGGTGTATGAGGCGATCTCAGCGTTTCGCCACCAGCATAACCATTTGCCGCGCGAAGAGCCGCTGAGCTGGGAAATTCCCGGCTTGAATGCCGACGAGCAGCAAAACCAGAACAGCCGTTTTCAGTGGGGTAATACCACCACTTTCAAGTCGGAGGAGTAAGGCAAGTGTTCAGGTCGGGTCGACGATGCCGCGTGCAATCATACGTAGCGCCGTTAAGCTGGGGATGAAAAAATATTCGCCGCCGCGGGTTTCGACGAAGCGCGGAATATTTGCCAACAGGTATGGTGCCTCGTCGCCAGCCGGATCAACTTGCAGTACCGCCTTGCTGGCCAGATGCGGATCGCTGCTGTGGTTACCGAGCAAAATTTCCTTGTCGTTAGCGGCCTTGAAATCATTGCCGTAATTAATCCATTGTTGCTGGATGAATTCAAATTGGCGCTTGATGTCGGCATTGAGCATCATGATCACGATGCCATGATTGCCATCGTCGCGGCTGCGATCCACCACTTTGCCGTAGGGCAGACCCCGGCGTAAAATGCGCCGGCGGTTGCTCAGCGCGCCCGGTGTGTCGAAGGCGCCGCTCATGGTTTTCAAAGAGCCGGGCAAGTCACCCGCTTCACGCCCCATCTGCAGCGAGGCACGCGGATTGATGCGCCGCATGTGGGCACTGAACGGACATTTAGCCCCGCTCATATCGTCATCGTAGCTGAAGTCGCTCAGCATGCGGTCGCGCTGCTGCGGGTCGGCGGCGGCGAAAGCGGCATCGAATTCTTGTTTTTTTGCATGATCCGGCGCGCTCACCAGCGGCGCACCATTGTCGCGCCAGCGGCCGACGAATTTGGCTGCCAGCAATTCCGCACCGCCCGGATATTTCGCCCCTTCTTGTTGCAGATAACGGTCGAAGCTGGCGACATTTTCATGCAGCTTGCGGTAGACCATGTAGGTACCGTTGCGTGACAGTAAAACTGGCCGCGGTGCCGGCGGGTATTCGTGCGCTTCATCGATGTGGCCGAGCAAAAATTCACCGGTCGCCAGCGCCGCCCAACTGCCATCCGCCATTTGCTTGCCGCGTCCGCGCACGCGCGCGGCCTCGTAGGGCACGCCTTCAAACACCGGATCACCGATACCATCGGTATACCCGAAATGTTCTTTGGCGGTAGGCAAACCATTTTCCAGCACGACCGCGACATCTTGATAATCGAGCAGGGCACCCTGATCGCCACGATGGCCGCCGAGCACCATCACGCCGCCGGCGCTGGCGGCGATGATGGACTGCAGCCAGGCATAGGCTTGTTGTAGATTGCTCTCACTCTGTGCCAATGCCTGTTGTATTCCCGCCAAGTCGGCTGATGTCGGTTGTGGCGCTTGGGCATTGAGTGAAATGAAAATATGTACGTCTTTATCGCGGGTTTCGCGGTTCTCGCGCCAGATCGGATCCCAGTGTTCGGGCGCGCTGACGCCATCGTCGCCGAGCATATCTTTGCGATGTTTCATGCCTTCGACGAATTCCGCTGAAAAGCCGATCAAAGAACTGCGCGGTAATTCCAATTCTTTCAAACCTTGATAAGTGAAGGCGATATTCACGGTCCACGGTGGTGCCGGCACTTCATCGGCACCGGTGCCCCAGGCCACGGCCGTAGTGACACGTGCGGTGATGGCGGCGACAAAACTGCGCGCGCGTGCCGCATGGCGAATGTTGAGAAAAACATAGCGGGCTTTCGGGTAGCCGAAGCGTCCATAAGCGCGCAGTACATTGGCTTGAATATCGAGTAAATCGAGAGTGTGGCTCATGCCTGGCTTTCAGTAGAGAGGCGGTACTGCCCGGCGTGCCAGCGGGGTCCAGACAGATTGTCCGGTGCCACGCGGGCGATGAAGGCGCGGTAATTGGCGCGCACGGTGGCAGCGGGCAAACCTTGGTTGGCAATGGCGAAGTGGCTCAATTCTTGTTTCAAATACAAAGCCTTCAATTGTTCATCGAGCGGTTTGTCATTCGAGCCGTTGAAAAACAAGGCATTTTTAAGCTGGCATTTTTTCATATAGACGATGAAATCGTCGGCATTGCGGACATCCTCAAAACCGTAGCAGTCGCCCCAGATTTCAGCGATGCGTGTTGGGATGGTCGCCCACATGCCGGCCAGATAGGCATCCGGAGTGGCAACTGGGCCAGCGTAAAAATTCGTACAGAAGACCAGGTAACGTGATTGCAATTGCTCTTGCACTGGTAATGCGCCGCGTCGCACACTGTCCGGTACCACCGGCAGCAGGTCGGTCAAGGTGTCGGGCAGACTGCCGCCCGGGGTGCTTTCGGTGCGTACATCGTCGAGCACAAAAAAACGGCACAAATAGGTATGCGGAACCTGTGCCATCGGGCTGTTGGACTCACTGTTCCAAGCTTGTAAGCGTTCGCGTATGGCGTCGGCACAGGCGATTTCAGCACCCGGGACGCGACCGTTTTTAATCGGTGAAAGTGTGGTCAAACCATAGGAATTGCCGCTGACATTAGCCATGCTCGTGCTCCTTATTAAGGCTGTTGGCCGTGGTGTCGTGTTGTTTTTGCTCGGCATGCCAGCGCTCACGTTTTTCGACCTGATAGGCCGACATGCTGATGATAGGCGTCGGATGCATGCTGCCGAGGTCGTGTTGCAGGCCACGCAGCAGGCCACGATAGCGTTGCATGAATTGTTCGTCGCTGCCTTGTTCTGCCAGGTGGTCGAAAGCGATCAGCTTGTCTTTGACGTTTTGCGCCGCCTTGATATCGTTGGAGGTGGCCAGCGGATAGGCGTTGTAGTAGTGAATCGTTTCAAGCTGGTTATACTGGATATAGTCGTGAAATGGTGTCAAAGCCACCGATTTCGAGTAGCGCAGATTCCATTTCCAAAACAGATCGAGACCGCCCGGTATCGCAAAGGTAAAGGAATCGACGTATTGATCCCAACTGCCGTTGAAGTTGCTGAAAAACAGCATGTACGCATAGCGCAAGTTTTCGCGCGGTTGTTGCGGCGAGAGATGGGGAAATTGG
The DNA here is from genome assembly GCF_035019605.1 of Undibacterium sp. 5I2. NCBI lineage: Bacteria > Pseudomonadati > Pseudomonadota > Betaproteobacteria > Burkholderiales > Oxalobacteraceae > Undibacterium > Undibacterium sp. 5I2. The sequence goes on from NZ_JASJVS010000013.1 coordinate 24,836, forward strand.
CGCGGCCCGATGATGGTCCAGCGAGCGTAGTGGATCAGCGAAAGCGTACTCAAGCCCAGCAAGGTACTCGGGCGCTTCAGCGCGACCCAGAAAAATAATTTGTTCAGCCACGCCGTATACCAGCGTATCGGGGTGATGACATTCATGGCGTAGGCTTTGCCTGCGATGTTGGACATGGGTGGCTCCGGAAAGCTGAGACGGTAAAAGTTGCGGTTGATGTGATGATGTCAACCAAGGGTAGCATAATGCCAACTATCCGTGCTCAGATTTTCAGCAGACTGTTGCATTAGGTTCTCATTGCCAACATCCAATTCTTCTATCAGGCGCGTTTGACGATACGCTCGTAATCCAAGATTCCCACCTGCGTGAGCATGGCGCGGTGCGCGTAGGGGGAAATGACGAGCAGAGCCGCAATGCGTTAAAGTTGAGTCATTGCAAAAAACTCTCAGGATCACGCCATGTCAGCACTTCCCCCCGCCGCGATGCGTATGCCAGCTATTTTTGTCGGTCATGGTAGCCCCATGAATGCGCTCGACGACAATGATTACACGCGCTTTTTACATAGTTGGGGCCAGAGTTTGCCGCGCCCGCGGGCGATTCTGGTGGTGTCGGCGCATTGGATGACGAGCGCGGCGATTGCGTTCGGCGCACAGCCTGCGTCGCGCACGATACACGATTTCGGCGGCTTTCCGCCGGCCTTGTATGCGCTCAGCTATCCGGCGCCCGGTGCACCGGCCTTGGCGCAGACCGCCGCCGACTTGATCCGCAGTTACCCAGCCGAGTTACGCAGCGATTGGGGGCTCGATCATGGGGCTTGGACGGTGCTGCGGCATATGTACCCGGCCGCCGATATACCGGTGTGGCAAGTGTCTTTGGTCGATGGTCTCGATGGCGCGGCGCATTACCAATTTGGCCGCGAGCTGGCCGCTTTGCGTGAACAGGGGGTGTTGATCTTGGGTAGTGGAAACATTGTCCATAATCTGCGCGCGCTCGATTTCGGCACGCCCGATGCCGCGCACGCCAGCCGCGCGTGGGCGGCGGACTTTGATGCGGCGGTCGCGGCCGCCCTGACGAAGCGCGATGATGCGGCACTGTGCGAGTATCAGCACCTGAACGGGGCAGCGCTGGCCGTGCCGACACCTGAGCATTTTTTACCTTTGCTGGTCGTGCTTGGTGCCGCCGCTGCCAGCGAGGCGGCGAGCACGGTGTTTCAGCAGTTTCAGCTCGGTACGCTCGGTATGCGCAGCGTTCAATTCGGCTGAAGACTGACGAAGCGAAATACGCCATCCGCGCCGAGATGACGCTGCAGCACGCCGTCGAACCACAGTTTGTGTAAATGTGCCAAGGCTTCGCCGAGCGCGAAGCTGAGCTGGTGGGCGTCGAGCGCGCGGGTAAACATCAGCGGCACGATGTCGGCCGCCGATTGTGGTACGGCGCAGGCGAGCCGGACTTCTTCGAGGCGGGCCGCATGGTGCTCTTGTAATTGCGTGATACGCGTGTGCATGCCGCGAAACGGTTTGCCATGCGATGGCAGTACCAAGGTGTCGGCCGGCAAGCGCTGATATTTTTCCAGCGACTCGAGGTACAGGCGTACCGGATCGGCTTCCGGTTCGATGGCAAACACCGATACATTGGTGGAAATGCGCGGCAACAGCATGTCACCGGAAATCAGGCAATTCAATTCGGCGTTGTACAGCGAAGCATGTTCGGGCGAGTGGCCGTAACCGCAGATCACTTCCCAGTGGCGTCCGTGGATTAACACATCACTGCCTTCTTGCATACGACGATAGGCCGCCGGGACGGTCGGTACCAGCCGGGTGTAGTAGGATTTGCGTTCCTGCATGCGTTCTTGTTGGGCCGGATCGACCAAGCCATGGCGGCGAAAATGCGGGAACATCGCACTGCCATCGGCCCCCGGCAAGCTGGCTGACATCATGCGCGCAAACGCGTACTCGCCGGCGGTCATCCATAACTGCACTTTCCAGCGACTACAGAGAAAATCGGCCAGGCCGACATGGTCAGGATGGCAGTGCGTGGCGATCACGCGCACGATAGGCAAGCCGCGCAGGTGGTTGTCGATGTTGCCGAACAAGACTTCCCAAGCGTCGCGGGTGGCATCGTTGGAAATGCCGCAATCGATCACGGTCCAGCCATGTACGCGGCCGTGTTCGGTATCGATTTCATCTTCGAGCAGCCACAGATTGATGTGGTTCAAGGCAAACGGTAAGCCCATTCTGACCCATAACACGCCGGGTGCGACTTCCATGGTTTTCCCGGCTTCGGGCAAGGTTTCGCCAAACGGATAGTGCAATTGTTGTTCTAGTTCATTCATATTGTCTCTTATCGTCGTCTCTTATTTTTTTGCGCCAGCAACGCGGTCGCAGCCGCCAGAATAGCCTACAATGCTTTTTTATTTAATTGACGTTAACGTCAATTCGAGATTGTAATCCGTTTGCGTTTCCAAGACTATGGCCACTTATACCATTACCGAATTAGCCCGTGAATTTGATATCACGCCGCGCGCGATCCGTTTTTACGAAGATCAGGGTTTGCTCAACCCGACTCGCGAAGGCCCGAGCGGGCGCAGCCGTGTGTACACCGGGCGTGAGCGCACCCATTTGAAATTGACCTTGCGCGGCAAGCGCTTGGGCCTCAGTTTGTCGGATATCAAGAGTTTGGTCGACATGTACCGCTCGCCCAAGGATACCGAAGTACAACTGCAAAGTTTTTTAAGCGTGTTGGCACGTCATCGTGCGGCATTGGAACAACAGCGTGAAGATATTGAAGTGATGTTGGCGGAAATCGGCGCGCATGAAGAAGAAACGCGGCAATTGCTGGCGCAAGGGGTTTGAAGATTAACTTTACGTTTACGTAAACGTCAATTAGTCGTATCATTTTAATTTTCAGCCTCCGCGACGAGAGGTGTCGTTAAAAAAAATTACCATTTCCACCATCAGTGAGGATGACATGCTGCACTTACCCGGTTTAAGCTTTGATCATGGCGACGATATCGCTGCTTTACGTGAAGCAATCCAGCAATTCGCTGCGCTTGAAATTGCTCCACGCGCCGCCGAAATCGATAGGAATGATCAGTTTCCTATGGATTTATGGCGCAAAATGGGCGATCTCGGCGTCCTCGGTATTACCGTCGGTGAAGAGTATGGTGGTGCCAACATGGGTTACCTGGCGCACATCATTGCGATGGAAGAAATTTCGCGCGCCTCGGCTTCGGTCGGTCTGTCTTACGGTGCCCATTCGAATTTGTGCGTCAATCAAATCAAGCGTAACGGTACCGAAGAACAAAAAGCCAAGTATTTGCCGAAACTGGTTTCCGGCGAATACATCGGTGCCTTGGCGATGTCGGAGCCGAATGCCGGTTCCGATGTGGTCAGTATGAAATTGCGCGCCGATTGGAAAGGCGATCGCTGGGTACTCAACGGTAGCAAGATGTGGATCACTAATGGTCCCGATGCCGATGTGCTGGTGGTCTACGCAAAAAATGATTTGGCAGCCGGCGCACGCGGCATGACGGCCTTCTTGGTAGAGAAAAATTTCAAAGGTTTTTCGGTTGCGCAAAAACTCGACAAGCTTGGCATGCGCGGTTCGCATACCGGTGAATTGGTGTTTGTCGATTGCGAAATCCCGGCCGAAAATGTGCTCGGTGGTTTGGGCAAAGGCGTCAATGTGCTGATGTCAGGCCTCGATTTTGAGCGCACGGTCTTGTCTGGCGGCCCGCTCGGCATCATGCAAGCTTGCATGGATGCGGTGGTGCCGTATGTACATGAGCGCAAACAGTTCGGTCAGCCTATCGGCGAATTCCAACTCATGCAGGGTAAATTGGCCGATATGTATTCGACCATGATGGCGTGTAAGGCCTATGTCTACGCCGTCGGTCAAGCTTGTGACCGCGCCACCAACCCGGCGGCAGTGCGCGCCTTGCGCAAGGATGCCGCCGGAGCGATTCTGTATTCGGCCGAGAAAGCCACCTGGATGGCCGGCGAAGCGATCCAAACTCTGGGTGGTAACGGCTATATCAATGACTACCCGGTCGGTCGCTTATGGCGCGATGCCAAGCTCTATGAAATCGGTGCCGGTACCAGCGAAATTCGGCGCATGCTGATCGGTCGCGAACTCTACGCCGAAACCTGCTGAAATGGCGGCGCGTCCTTGCCTTTACTTTAAATTAAATCATCACGCACTAGCATGACAACTCTGCACATCGCCACACCACTGCTCGAGCACCGCGCACTGTCTGCTGCCACAGGAAAATCCGTTTGGTTGAAGATGGAAAATACGCAGCCATCCGGCTCGTTCAAACTGCGCGGCATCGGCCTCATGTGTAGTCGCGCGGCGGCGCGCGGTGCCACTCATTTCGTTTGCCCATCGGGTGGGAATGCCGGCTTTGCCGCGGCCGTGGCCGGGGTGGCCTTGGCGATCCCGACCACCATCCTCGTGCCGGTTACCACGCACGAAAGCGTGCGCGCAGCTATCCGTGCCATCGGCGCGACGGTGATCGTCAGCGGCCAGGTCTGGGATGAAACCAATGAAGCGGCGAAAGCGCTGTGCGCCGCGCCCGGCAGTGTCTACATTCCACCGTTTGACCATGCCGATATTTGGGATGGCAATGCCAGCGTCATCGATGAGCTGGCGGATGGCTTCGATTTCGATGTCGTGATTTGCTCGGTCGGTGGTGGTGGTTTGCTCAGCGGTGTAGTGCAGGGTTTGCAGCGCAATGGCTTGGCGGCGGTGCCGGTGATTGCCGTCGAAACGGCGGGGGCAGCCTCTTTGCAGGCGGCCGTGGCAGCCGGCGCAGTGGTTACGCTGCCAGCCATCACTTCCATCGCCAGCAGCTTGGGCGCGCGCCGTGTGGCGCAACACGCCTATGATCTGACGCTTGAGCATGTGATCCACAGCGTCACCGTCAGCGATGCGGCGGCGGTGGCAGCTTGTTTGGCGTTCGCCGATGAGATGCGCACTCTGGTTGAACCGGCTTGCGGTGCCGCTTTGGCGGTGGTGTACCAACAATTACCGGTGTTGGCAGCATTTACTCGGCCATTGATCATTATTTGTGGCGGTATCGGGGTAGATGTGGCTAAACTGGCAGCTTGGAAATCCGACTTCAACCTGCCTTGAACGCTGCCCATGCCCCATACTTCCTTCCCCAAGTTACTGTCTTCTCAGATTGCCTTCGATATCGCGCGCATGATACTCGATGGCTTCGACCGCCATTACCATTTGTTTCGCGTCAGCAGCCAGAGTGCCAAACGGTATTTTGAAGAGGGCGATTGGAAGGCGGCGCAATTGGCGGCACGCGAACGCATACAATACTATGACACGCGGGTGCGCGAATGCGTGCTGGCGCTGGAAGACGAGTATGCCGAAAGCGATTTGAGTGATGAAGTCTGGCGCGAAGTCAAGCTGCATTACATGGGCTTGCTGACTGACCACCTGCGTCCGGAATTGGCTGAAACCTTTTTCAATACCGTCTGTACCAAGTTGCTGCATCGGAATTATTTTCACAATGATTTCATTTTCGTGCGGCCGGCTACTTCCACCGAGTACCTGGAACGCGAAGATACACCGCCGACTTATCGCGTCTATTATCCGGCCACCGACGGTCTCAATTTCACCATCAAACGCATCGTTACCAATTTTCAACTCGACGCCGAGTTTGAAAATCTTGAACGCGATGTGGCCTTGGTTGAACAACGGCTGCGGGCGAAATTCGGCGATGACAAGCGCGAACCGAATCACCAGATTCAAGTCTTGGCCAGCTTGTTTTACCGGAACAAATCAGCCTACATCATCGGCAAGGGCATCAATGGCAACAGCGAACATCCGTTCGTCATTCCCGTCATGCATAAACATAAGGGTTTGCTGGTACTCGATACGGTCTTGTTCGACACCATGCAGATTACGGTGTTGTTTTCATTTACGCGCGCTTACTTCATGGTGGATATGGAAGTGCCGTCTGCCTATGTGCAATTTATTCGCAGTATTTTGCCGAAGAAACCACGCAGTGAAATTTACACCATGATCGGTTTGCAAAAGCATGGTAAGAATTTGTTTTACCGCGATTTTCTGCATCACCTGAAATACTCGTCCGACTGTATCGAAGCCGCACCTGGCATCCGCGGCTTGGTCATGCTGGTGTTTGCCTTGCCCTCGTTTCCGTATGTGTTCAAACTGATCAAAGATAGTTTTCCGCCGCCGAAAGAAACCACCAAGGCGCTGATCAAAGAAAAATATTTGCTGGTGAAAAATCACGATCGCGTCGGCCGTATGGCCGATACCTTGGAATATTCCGACGTCGCTTTTCCACGCGCGCGTTTTTCTGAGGCCTTGCTGGCCGAAATTGAACGCTATGCGCCGAGTATGCTGGAAGTGAATGAAGATGAAGTGGTGATCAAGCATTTGTATATCGAACGGCGCATGACACCGCTCAATATTTATCTGACCGAAGCCGAGCAGCGCGGTGACTTGGCGGCGATGGAGCATGGCGTACTAGAATATGGCAATGCGATTAAAGATTTAGTCGGCGCGAATATTTTTCCGGGCGACATGTTGTACAAAAATTTCGGCGTTACGCGCCATGGCCGTGTGGTGTTTTACGATTACGACGAAATCGAATACATCACCGATTGTCAGTTCCGGACCATTCCCTTGCCGCGCAATGAAGAAGATGAGATGGCGGCCGAGCCTTGGTATCCGATTGCCAAAAATGATGTCTTTCCCGAACAGTTCGGTACCTTCTTGTTGGGTAACCTGAATGTGCGGCAATTTTTCATGCGCCACCATGCCGATCTGCTGACCGCCAGCTATTGGCAAGGCCGCAAACAACGTATCGTCGATGGCAAAGTCGACGATGTATTTCCGTATCCGCAGGAAATTCGCTTCAGCCAGCATCTCGCCGCGGCGGCTGCGCCGCTGAACCCAAGCGCTGTTTAATCAACCCACTCCAAGGAAATTCATAATGACTGATCCTATCGTAATCGTTGGTGCTGCCCGTACCCCTATGGGGGCTTTTCAAGGTGATTTTTCTTCCCTCACGGCCAGCCAGCTTGGTGCTGTGGCGATCCGGGCGGCCGTCGCGCGCGCCGGCGTGGCGCCGGAATTGATAGAAGAAGTCTTGTTCGGTAACTGCCTCATGGCCGGTCAAGGCCAGGCACCCGCGCGTCAGGCGCTGATCGCTGCCGGTTTGCCGATGTCGGTCGGTGCCGTGACCTTATCGAAAATGTGTGGTTCGGCGATGAAGGCAACCATGATGGCGTTTGATTCGATTACTGCCGGCAGCAATGCCGTCATGATCGCCGGCGGCATGGAATCGATGACCAATGCGCCGTACCTGATTCCGAAAGCGCGTGCCGGTTATCGCATCGGTCATGGCCAGATTCTCGATCACATGATGCTCGATGGTTTGGAAGATGCGTATTCGCGCGATGAAAAAGGTGGCGGCCGTTCCATGGGCACGTTTGCCGAAGATTGTTCGAGCAAATACGGCTTCTCGCGCGCAGACCAAGATGCCTTCGCCATCACTTCGGTGCAGCGCGCCCAAGCGGCTACCGCTGACGGCTCATTTGCCTGGGAAATCGCGCCAGTGACGGTGCAAACCCGCGCCGGTGCCGTCGTGATCGATAAAGATGAAGGCCCGCTCAAGGCGCGCCTCGATAAAATACCAAGCCTCAAAGCGGCCTTCAAAAAAGACGGCACCATCACCGCTGCCTCGTCTTCTTCGATCAATGACGGTGCCGCCGCACTGGTGCTGATGCGCGCTTCCAAGGCCAAGGAACTCGGTCTGACGGCGATCGCGCAAATCGTCGGCCATGCTTCGCATGCACAGGAACCAGCTTGGTTTACTACCGCACCGATAGGCGCGATTGAAAAACTGTATCAAAAAATCGGCTGGAGCACAGCCGATGTCGATCTGTTCGAGATCAATGAAGCCTTTGCTGCCGTACCGATGGCAGCCATGAAAGAGCTCGGCATCACGCATGACAAGGTCAACGTCCATGGCGGCGCTTGCGCGCTTGGTCATCCTATCGGCGCTTCCGGTGCGCGCATCATCATTACCCTCATCGGTGCCTTGAAAAAGCAGCAGAAGCAACGCGGGATTGCATCCCTGTGTATCGGCGGCGGGGAAGCGACGGCGCTGGCGATTGAGTTGTGCTGAGTAGATAAAAAAATTTCCTCCAGAGAGAAAGCAGCGACATGGTATTGACCCCGGAACAGCAAATGATACGCGACAGCATTCGCGCCTTCGCCCAGCAGCGCTTGCTGCCGAATGCGGCGCGCTGGGATAAGGAGCACCATTTCCCCGCCGCCGAATTAGCCGAGCTGGCGCGCATGGGCGTGTATGGCGTGGCGGTGCCGGAGCAGTATGGCGGGGCCGGCATGGATTACCTGTCGCTGGCGCTGGTGTTGGAAGAAATTGCCGCCGGCGATGGCGGCACCTCGACCGTGGTGTCGGTGAATAATTGTCCGGTCTGCAGCATTGCGATGATGTATGCCGACGAAGCACAGAAGCAGCAGTGGCTGGTGCCGCTGGCACAGGGCAGCATGCTCGGCGCATTTTGTTTGACCGAGCCGCATGCCGGCAGCGATGCCTCTGATTTGCGCACCACGGCGCGGCGGGAAGGCGATGAGTATGTGCTCAACGGTGTCAAACAATTCATCACCAGCGGCAAGCATGCCGATGTCGCGATCGTGTTGGCGGTGACCGATAAGGCGGCTGGTAAAAAAGGCATCAGCGCATTCTGGGTGCCGACCGCCACGCCCGGTTATATCGTTGCCAGCTTGGAACAGAAGATGGGTCAGCACTCGTCGGATACGGCCCAGATACTGTTTGAAAACTGTCGCATCCCAGCGCAAAATTTGATCGGCACCGAGGGCATGGGTTACAAGATTGCCTTGTCCGGTCTTGAGGGGGGCCGTATCGGCATCGCCGCGCAGGCGGTCGGCATGGCGCGGGCTGCGTTCGAAGCGGCGCTGGCGTATGCCAAAGATCGCCGTAGTTTTGGCAAAGCGATTTTCGAGCATCAGGCGGTACAGTTTCGTTTGGCTGATATGGCCACGCGTATCGAAGCGGCACGCCAGTTGATCTGGCATGCGGCGAGCATGAAAGATGCCGGATTACCGTGCCTGAAAGAAGCGGCAATGGCGAAATTATTCGCTTCTGAAATGGCGGAACAAGTTTGTTCCGATGCGATTCAGGTGCATGGCGGTTACGGCTATGTCAGTGATTTTCCGGTTGAGCGTATCTACCGCGATGTGCGCGTCTGTCAGATTTACGAAGGCACCTCGGATATTCAGAAGATTTTGATCGGCCGCGCACTGGCGTAATTCAATATTAGGGAGCTACGATGAAAAAAGGTTACCAGCAGTTGGTCGATGAAGCCATGGCCGAAATCACAACCTACAGCGTGGCCGAGGCCCAGGCCCGCTTGAGTGATCCGACCGTGCAATTCATCGATGTGCGCGATATCCGCGAACTCGAACGCGAAGGCGTGATCCCCGGCGCGTTTCACGCACCGCGCGGGATGATAGAATTTTGGGTCGATCCGGCCTCACCGTATTTCAAACCGGTATTCGGCCAGCCCAAGCAATTCATTCTGTTTTGCGCGGCCGGCTGGCGCAGCGCCTTGACCACTAAAACCCTGCAAGACATGGGGCTGGAACATGTTGCGCATATCGCCGGTGGCTTCGGTGCTTGGAAAGCGGCTGGTGCGGCGGTGGCGGAGAAACAAACGGTCCCTCTCAAAACAATGGAAAGCAAGACTTGAAATGAGCCAAGCCGGTCTCTGCCCCTGCGGCTCCACAAAGAAATTAACAGATTGTTGTGCTCCGTATATCAGCGGCGCACGCAAGGCGCCGAATGCCGAAGCATTGATGCGTTCCAGGTACACCGCCTACACGCAAAATGATGAAACCTATCTGCGTGCCAGCTGGGATGAACGCACTTGCCCGAGCGAGCGCATCACCCATCAAGAGCCAACCAAATGGCTGGGTTTGGAAGTCAAACGGCATCGCGTCGATGGCAATACTGCCACGGTGGAATTTGTGGCACGTTACAAAATCGGCGGCCGTGCGCAGCGTTTGCATGAGCTCAGTCGCTTCACCTGCTACGACGGCAAATGGTTTTACGTCGATGGCAGTTTCCCTGATAAGTGAAAAATTAATGACAACACTCGATTCCAAACTCATGCCGCGCTCGGAAGAATTCAAGGCCAATGCGGCAGCCATGCAAGTCGTGGTCGATGATCTGAAACAAAAAATCAGCCGCATCGCCGAAGGCGGCGGCGCGGCGGCACGTGACAAGCATCTGGCGCGTGGCAAGCTGTTGCCGCGCGAACGGGTACAAACGCTGCTTGACGCCGGCACACCGTTTCTCGAATTTTCGCAGTTGGCCGCGTACGATATGTACAAGGAAAAAGACGGCCGCGATGCCGCGCCGTGCGCCGGTGTGATCACTGGCATTGGTCGGGTGGCTGGTCAGGAATGCGTGATCGTCTGTAATGATGCCACCGTCAAGGGCGGCACGTACTATCCGCTGACGGTGAAGAAGCATTTGCGCGCGCAAGAAATTGCCGAACAAAATAATTTGCCATGTATTTATTTGGTCGACAGCGGTGGCGCGAATTTACCGAATCAAGATGAAGTATTCCCCGATCGTGATCACTTCGGGCGCATCTTTTACAATCAAGCCAATATGTCGGCCAAGGGCATCCCGCAAATCGCCGTGGTGATGGGTTCTTGCACGGCCGGCGGCGCGTATGTACCGGCCATGAGCGATGAATCGATCATCGTCAAGAACCAGGGCACCATCTTCCTCGGCGGCCCGCCTTTAGTGAAAGCGGCGACCGGCGAAATCGTCAGCGCCGAAGATCTTGGCGGTGGCGATGTGCATACTCGCCTCTCCGGGGTGGTCGATCATTTGGCGCAAAATGATACCCATGCTTTATCATTGGCGCGCACCATCGTGTCGCATCTGAACCGACAAAAACCCGCCACCGTGGTACTGCGCGAAATAGAAGAGCCGAAATTCCCGGCAGCCGAATTGTATGGCGTGATTCCGCTCGATACCCGCAAACCGTTTGATGTGCGTGAGGTGATCGCCCGTATCGTCGATGGCAGTCATTTTGATGAATTCAAAGCTCGCTATGGCACCACCTTGGTGTGCGGTTTTGCGCATATCCACGGCATGCCGGTGGGGATTATCGCCAACAACGGTATCTTGTTTTCTGAATCCGCTTTGAAGGGCGCGCATTTCATCGAGCTGTGTTGTCAGCGTAAGATACCGCTGGTATTTTTGCAAAACATCACCGGCTTCATGGTCGGTCGCAAGTATGAAAATGAAGGCATCGCACGCAACGGTGCCAAGATGGTGACGGCCGTGGCAACGGCGAATGTGCCGAAGTTTACCGTCATCATCGGCGGCAGTTTCGGTGCCGGTAATTACGGCATGTGCGGTCGCGCTTATTCGCCACGCTTTTTGTGGATGTGGCCGAATGCGCGTATCAGCGTGATGGGCGGCGAACAAGCGGCCAGCGTGCTGGCTACCATCAAGCGTGATGGCATAGAAGGCAAGGGCGCTAGTTGGAGCGCCGAAGAAGAGGCCGAATTCAAACAACCTATCAAGCAACAGTATGAACAACAGGGGCATCCATATTTCGCCTCGGCGCGCTTGTGGGATGATGGTGTGATCGATCCGGCTGATACCCGCATGGTGCTTGGACTCGGTTTGTCGGCGGCCTTGAATGCGCCTATTCCCGATGCCAAGTTCGGCATCTTCCGCATGTAAGGAGCGCGATATGCGGGCATTTGATTGGCTGAGCATGACGCTGGCAGTGCTGCTGGCACCAGCGGTGGTGGCGCAGGAAAACGCCGCCGATTTGCATGAGGAAGTCGCGCAGATCACCGTGACGGTGCAAGATTTTCTGCATCGTCCGGTGGCTGGCACGGTGGTGATCACGCAGTTCCGTCCTGCCGGACCGGGGCCGTTTCCACTGGTGATACTCAATCATGGTCGCAGCGCTACCGACCGCGCGCAGCCGGCGCGCTTTCGTTACACTCGGCAGGTGCGCTACTTCACTGAGCGCGGCTTTGCTGTGTTAGTACCGACTCGCATCGGCTACGGCGCAATGGGCATCAATCCCGACCCGGAAGACAGTGGCGCCTGCAAGAATAAAAGCTATGCCGAGATGGCGGCGGCGGCCAGTAGCGAAATATTGGCGGTACTCGCGTATGCCAAGCAACAGCCGTATCTCGATGCCAGCCGTTTGCTACTGGTCGGACAATCGGTCGGTGGCTATACCAGCATCGCCACGGCGGCGCAAAACCCGCCCGGTCTGATGGCTACGATTAATTTCGCCGGTGGTTCCGGTGGTGACCCGGCAGCGCATCCGGGCGAGCCGTGCGAAGGCTACAAGTTGGAGCGCATGTATGCCAATTTCGGTAGTACCAGCAAGCTGCCGAGTTTATGGATTTATACCGACAATGATTTATATTTTGGGCCGCGCTACAGCCAAGCATGGCACGCCGCGTTTGTGAAAGCCGGCGGCGTGGCCGAATTCCATTTATTGCCGCCATTTGAAACCAATGGGCATAGCCTGTTTACCAGAGGCATCGCGCTCTGGACCCCGGTAGTACAGCAGTTTCTTGAAAAGAATAAAATTTTGCCGATACCGGTGGCACCGATCAAAGGAACCGCACCATGATGTTTGACACCCTGCTTTTGCAACAAACCGGTAGCGTCGCCACGCTCACGCTGGCGCGCCCCGATGTGCGCAATGCGTTTAATGAGACCATGATTGCCGAATTGAGCGAGGCATTTCTAGCCTTGAGCGCCGACGACAGCATTCGTGCTATTGTGCTGGCCGCGCAAGGCGCGGCGTTCTGCGCCGGAGCGGATTTGAATTGGATGAAAAAAATGGCCGATTACAGCCATGCCGAAAATTTGGCCGACGCCGCGCAACTGGCGCGTATGCTGAGTGCGATTCACGATTGTCGCCATCCGGTGGTGGCGCTGGTAGCCGGCGACTGTTATGCCGGTGGCATGGGCTTGGTGGCCGCTTGCGATATCGTGCTCTGTGTTGAGGGCGTTAACTTTTGTCTCAGTGAAGTGCGCTTGGGTTTGATCCCGGCGACGATTTCGCCGTATGTGATCAAGGCCATGGGTGAAAACGCGGCACGCCGGTATTTCCTCACGGCCGAGCGCTTCGACGCCGCCGAGGCGCTGCGCATCGGCTTTGTACATGAAGTGGTGACGGCCGCGGCGAGTGCGCCACGCTTGGCAGAATTGCTCAAGGCGCTGACGGCAAACAGTCCGCATGCGGTACGCGCGGCCAAACAATTGCTGCAGCAAGTGAGCGGTGCCGCGCTCACGCCGGCCTTGCTAGCGCAGACGGTGGAACAGATTGCCGCTATCCGCGCCTCGGACGAAGGGCGCGAAGGGGTGCGGGCATTTCTCGAAAAACGTAAGCCGGCGTGGTTGCAGTAAATGGTTATTCTGTCAATGAAATCAAGTACTATCATTGTCCGGCGCAAAATGTGATGTAAAAGTCGCATAAAATGGCGGCTTCATCAAGCAGTTTGGAGTAATTTTGAATATACAAAATGACTGGGTCGCACGTAGCCTCAAGCATGTTTGGCATCCGTGTACCCAGATGCAGCACCATGAAACCCTGCCCTTGATACCGGTCAGTCATGGTCGCGGTGCTTGGCTCTATGATATGGATGGCAAGCGCTATCTCGACGCCATCAGTTCCTGGTGGGTGAATTTGTTCGGCCATGCCAATCCGCGCATCAATGCCGCTCTCAAAGATCAACTCGATCAACTCGAACATGCGATGCTGGCCGGGTTTACCCATGCGCCGGTGGTGCAATTGTCGGAACAATTGGCAGCCTTGACCGGGCACGCGCTCGGCCATTGTTTTTACGCCTCTGATGGTGCCTCGGCGGTGGAAATCGCGCTGAAGATGAGTTTTCACTCTTGGCGCAATCTCGGTCAAAGCGAGAAACAAGAATTCGTTTGTATTCAAGGCAGCTATCACGGCGAAACCGTCGGTGCGCTGGCCGTGACCGATGTCAGTCTGTTCCGCGAAGCCTATGGACCTATGCTGCAGCGCGCGCATGTGATCACTTCACCCGATGCGCGGCTGGCGCAAGATGGCGAAACCGCGGTCGATGTGGCGCTGCATGCGGCCGCTGATCTCGAACACTTACTGCAACAGCGCCAAGGAAAAATCGCCGCCGTCATCATCGAACCGCTGGTGCAATGCGCCACCGGCATGGCCATGCATGATCCGCTGTATCTGCAGCGTGTGCGCGCCTTATGTGATCAATATCAGGTGCATCTGATCGCAGATGAAATCGCCGTCGGTTGCGGTCGTACCGGCACTTTCTTTGCCTGTGAAGCGGCGGCCATTTGGCCCGACTTTCTGTGTTTGTCGAAAGGTATCAGCGGCGGTTATTTGCCCTTGTCCCTGGTGATGACTACCGACGCCGTGTTCGCCTCGTTTTATGACAGCGATATCCGCCGCGGCTTTTTGCATTCGCATTCGTACACCGGCAACCCGCTGGCTTGTCGCGCTGCCTTGGCGACGCTGGCTATCTTTGCCAGCGACGATGTACTGGCCAGCAATGCGCGTAAGGCGCAACAACTGGCGCAGGCTTTTGCCGGTTTGGCCGATGACCGGCGGGTGCGCCATGTGCGCCAACAAGGCATGATTTTCGCGTTCGATGCCGTCGTCGATGATGCAGCACGTGCCGCGACATTTTCGGCGCGTTTTTTCAGCACTGCTTTGCAACACGAATTATTAATGCGTCCTATCGGCCGCAGCGTGTATCTGATGCCGCCGTATATACTCGAAGCGGCTGAGATCAGTCTGTTAGCCGAAAAGACCATGCAAGTATTTGACGAGGTCATGGCATGAGTACTGAGAATAATCACCGCCCTATGCCTTTGCTACAAACTTTGCAAACTGAATTGGCCGCACTCGATGCGCAACACTTGATCCGGCGTCGCCGTGCGGTCGACAGCGCCTGTGACGCCACCGTACAGGCCGAAGGACGCGAGCTGATGGCGTTTTGCAGTAATGATTATCTGGGTCTGGCCGCGCATCCGGCGGTTATCGCCGCGCTGCAGCAAGGCGCGAGTCTGTACGGTGCCGGCAGCGGTGCCTCGCATCTGATCAGCGGCCACAGCCGCGCGCATGCCCAACTCGAAGAGCGCCTGGCCGAATTCATGGCAGCGCACATCGAGCAGGCCCGTGCCTTGTATTTCTGTTCCGGTTACATGGCCAACCAAGCGGTGATCACCGCCTTGGCCGGTAAGGACGCGGCAGTGTTTTCCGAGCAGCTCAACCATGCTTCGCTGATCGATGGGGCACGCTTGTCGCGCGCCGCCACCAAGGTGTTCCCGCACCGCGATTATGATGCCTTGGCCGAAATGTTGAAAACTTGTCAGAGCAAGCAGCGCATCGTCATCACCGACAGCGTGTTCAGCATGGATGGCAATATCGCCGATCTGCGCCCCTTGCTGGCCTTGTGTGAGCAATACGAGGCTTGGCTGATTGTCGACGATGCGCATGGCTTCGGCGTACTCGGTGCGCATGGTCGCGGGGTGTTTGAACACTTTGATTTGCATTCGCCGAATTTGATTTACATGGGCACACTGGGCAAAGCCGCCGGTGTCGGCGGGGCCTTCGTGGCAGCGCATGAAACGGTGATCGAATGGTTGGTGCAAAAAGCCCGTTCGTATATTTACACGACCGCTGCACCCCCGGCGTTAGCGCATGCTTTGTTGACGAGTCTCGATATCATTGCCGGCCCGGAAGGCATGCAAAGACGCGCGCACCTCAATCAATTGATCGATTTATTCCGCACCGGTTTGGATTTGAAAGTGTGGAGCAATATGCCATCGCCAACGGCGGTGCAGCCGGTGCTGATTGGTGACAATGCCGGCATGCTGGCGGTGGCCGGCAATTTGCGCGACCAAGGTTTCTGGGTCGGGGCGATTCGGCCGCCGACGGTGGCCGTCGGTACCGCCCGTTTGCGTGTCACGCTGTCAGCCGCGCACAGTAAGGTGCAGGTACTGCAATTGGTACAGGCGATCAATCGGCTCGATAATTTGCATTATGTGGCGCGCTGTTTCGCCGAGGTGGCGTGATGTCTGCACCGCGTACACAGGATTATTTCGTTACCGGTACCGATACCGAAATCGGCAAAACGCTGATCAGTTGCGCCTTGCTGAACGCCTTTGCCAGCGCCGGCAGCACACTGGGTTTGAAGCCGGTGGCTGCCGGTGCCGAGTGGCGCGATGGTGAATGGCATAATGAGGATGTGGATCGTCTGATGGCAGCCTCCAGCGTGAGCGCACCGACAGCGCTGGTGTGCCCGTATTTGATGCGGACTCCGGCCGCTCCGCATATCGTTGCGCGTGTGGAACAAGTCCAAGTGTCACTGGCGACGATACAGGCGGCGTATGCCGCAGCCTGCGAGTCAGCCGACGTCGTCATCGTCGAAGGGGTGGGCGGTTTTTGCGTGCCGCTCGATGCGCAGATCGATACCGCCGACCTGGCGCAAGCATTGGCGCTGCCGGTGATCTTGGTGGTTGGACTGCGGCTCGGTTGTATCAACCATGCCTTGCTGACGGTGCAGGCGATTGCGGCGCGCGGCTTGAGACTGGCCGGCTGGGTTGCGAATACGGTCGATGCGGATATGCTTTACCAAGCTGAAAATATCGCCGCTCTGCGCGCGCGCATTGCCGCACCTTTACTCGGCGTCATCCCGCGTCTGGCTGACGACTCGGACTCGCTGACCCGCCACCGCATGGCGGCGGCGGGTCTCGATCTGACTTTATTGAATTGATTATTTAAGGAGATTTTATGCAAACCCATGACACCACAGAGCAGGCGCTACAGTTTCAAGCACCGCTGAAAACCATTGAAGCCGAGGCTTGGCCGCTGGACGATGTGTTGGCTTTGTTCGATTTGCCATTCAATGATTTGATGTTTCAGGCGCAGACTGCGCACCGAGCGAATTTCCCGGCTGGCGATATCGAATTGGCGACGCTGTTGTCGATTAAAACCGGTGGCTGCGAAGAAGATTGCAGCTACTGTCCGCAAGCAGCACGCTATGACACCGGCGTCGAAGCCAAGAAGATGCTCGATGTACGCGAAGTGCTCGATGCCGCCAAAGCCGCACGCGAAAACGGCGCGACGCGCTTTTGTATGGGCGCCGCGTGGCGCTCACCGAAAGACCGCGATATCGAGAAAGTCGAAACCATGGTGCGTGAAGTAAAAGCCATGGGCTTGGAAACTTGCGCCACCCTGGGCATGCTCAAGGAAGAACAGGCGCAGCGTCTGAAAGATGCCGGCCTCGATTACTACAACCACAACCTCGATACTGCGCCTGAATTTTACAGCAATGTGATTTCCACCCGCGACTACCAAGACCGCCTCGATACGCTCGGTCATGTGCGTACCGCCGGTTTGAAAGTGTGTTGCGGCGGCATTGTCGGCATGGGCGAAACGCGGCGTCAGCGCGCCGGTCTGATCGCTCAGTTGGCCAACCTGAATCCGTATCCGGAATCGGTGCCGGTGAATCATCTGGTGCAAGTCGAAGGCACGCCTTTGCATGGCCTCGATCCGCTCGATCCGTTTGAATTCGTGCGTACCATCGCCGTCGCGCGCATCACCATGCCCAAGGCACGCGTGCGTTTGTCGGCCGGTCGTCGGCAAATGGGCGAGGCAGTGCAGGCGATGTGTTTTCTGGCCGGTGCCAATTCGATTTTTTACGGCGACAAATTACTCACGACACAAAATCCGGAAGCGCAGGATGACCGTGTCTTGCTGGGGAAATTAGGCCTCACTACACGCGGTAAGGTCGAGGCCAAAGCCGGTAATTGTAGCTGAGCGCGCCTGCACCATTGATTCCCCTTAACCAGAAGAGCCTGAGACATGTTTACTAAAATTCTGATCGCTAACCGTGGTGAAATTGCTTGCCGTGTTGCCGCTACTGCACGTCGCATGGGCATTCGTACCGTTGCCGTGTACTCCGACGCCGACGCCGATGCCAAGCATGTCGCGGTGTGTGATGAAGCGGTCAGAATCGGACCGGCGGCGGCCAAGGAAAGTTATTTGCTCGGTGAAAAAATTATCGAGGTCGCCTTGGCTTGTGGTGCACAGGCGATCCACCCAGGCTATGGTTTTTTATCGGAAAACAGCGATTTCGCCCAAGCCTGCGCCGAGCATGGCTTGGTCTTCATCGGTCCGCCGGCAGCGGCGATTCGCGCCATGGGCAGTAAATCGGCGGCCAAATCTTTGATGGAAACCGCCCATGTGCCGCTGGTGCCTGGCTATCACGGTGAAAATCAGGATGCCGATTTTCTGCATGCCCAAGCCGATCAGATCGGCTATCCGGTCTTGCTCAAAGCCAGCGCTGGTGGCGGCGGCAAAGGCATGCGCGTGATCGAGCAATCGGCTGACTTCAAAGAGGCGCTGGCTTCCTGCAAACGCGAAGCGATCAATTCTTTCGGCGACGATAAGGTGTTGGCGGAAAAGTATTTGCAGCGTCCGCGGCATATTGAAATTCAAGTGTTCGCCGATACCCATGGCAATTGTGTGTATCTGTTTGAGCGCGATTGTTCGGTGCAGCGGCGGCATCAAAAAGTCTTGGAAGAAGCGCCGGCACCGGGTTTGAGCGAAGCGCGGCGACGCGCCATGGGCGAGGCCGCGGTGGCCGCGGCCAAGGCAGTTGGCTATGTCGGTGCCGGCACGGTCGAATTCATCGTCAATCAAGATGGTTCGTTTTATTTCATGGAAATGAACACGCGTTTGCAAGTCGAACATCCGGTAACGGAAATGATTACCGCCACCGATTTGGTCGAGTGGCAGTTGCGTGTGGCGGCCGGCGAAAAATTGCCGCTGTTACAGTCTGAGTTACGGATTCATGGGCATGCCATCGAAGCGCGTGTGTATGCCGAAAATCCGGAAAAAGGTTTCCTGCCTTCGATCGGTACACTGCGCCATGTCCGCACCCCGGCGGCCGCGTACTTCGAACTCGGGAATGGTGATGGCAGCGATCCTGCGCCTATCCGTATCGATAGCGGTGTGCGTGAAGGCGACACCATTTCGCCATTCTATGATCCTATGCTTGCCAAGCTGATCGTCTGGGGCAAGGATCGCGAGCAAGCGCTGGCACGTATGGCGCAGGCCTTGGCACAATATCAAATCGTCGGCTTATCATCGAACCTCGCATTTTTATCACGCCTGATCGGCAGCACGGCGTTTGCCACGGCTGATCTTGATACGGGCCTCATTGAGCGGAATCAGGAACAATTGTTTCCGACGCCGCCGGCCCCGGCTTGCGCTTCTCTGGCCTTGGCCAGCGCCGCCTTGTTGAACAGCGAACGCAGCGGCGGCAGCGATCCTTGGCAGAGTAGCCAAGGCTGGCGCATGAACAGTCAACTGCAAAGGCGTTTACAATTCAGCCAAGAGCAGGATAGCCATGCAGTACAGCTCAGCTATCTGGCTGATGGCTGGGAATTCACCTGTGATGGCGCAAAGCACCGCTTGAGCTTGGTGTCACAGCAGGGCCCGGAACTGGTACTGCGGCTCGGTGCGAGTACGGTCAGTGGCACGGTGGTACGGGATGGTGAGTATTTCCATGTTTTCAGTCAAGCTGTGCACAGCGTGTTTCATTATCTTGATGCGTTGGCCCATGCCGGTGAAGCCGAAGCCGAAGGCGGTCGTCTGACTGCTCCGATGCCAGGTAAGATCGTCGCCGTATTGGTGGCGGCCGGGCAGAGCGTGACGAAAGGTAGCGCCTTACTGATCATGGAAGCGATGAAAATGGAACACACCATTTCGGCACCGCATGACGGCATCATTGCAGAAGTCTTGTATGCGGTCGGCGACCAGGTCGGCGAGGGCGCACAATTACTGGCCTTTGCGCAGCCAGTGTAAGTTTCGACGAAAGAGAATATGACCGCACTTTCCATTAATATTAATAAGATCGCTTTGCTGCGCAATTCGCGCGGCCGTAATTATCCCGACGTGCTGGCCTTTTCGGCGCGCTGTCTCGATCTCGGTGTTGGCGGTATCACCCTGCATCCGCGCCAAGATCAACGCCATGCGCGTTACAGCGATGTCGCTGAGCTGGCGCAATTGTGCCGCGCGCGCGGTGCTGAGCTCAATGTCGAGGGCTATCCGTCGGCCGAATTCATCGAGGTCGTCAAACAGTACCGACCGGCGCAATGCACCTTGGTACCGGATGCGCCCGACCAACTGACTTCCGATCACGGTTGGGATTTGCGTCGCGATGCGGCACAGTTGGCACCGGTGCTTGCCGAACTCGATGCACTCGGGATACGGACCAGTTTGTTTGTCGACGTCGATAACCGCGATTTGCCGCTGGCGCGCGAACTCGGTGCCGCGCGTATTGAACTGTACACCGAGCCGTATGCCGAAACCTACGGCCAGGTCGATGCGGCGTCAGTGTTCGCGGCCTTTCAGGCGGCTGCCTTGTGTGCGCAACAGGCCGGTTTGGGCGTCAATGCCGGACACGATCTCAACCTCGATAATCTGGGGAAATTCTTGCAGATACCCGGTATTTTAGAAGTCTCGATCGGTCATGCGGTCATCGTTGAGAGTCTGGAATTGGGGATGAACACAGTGATAGGGCGTTACCTCGACATCATTCGTCAAGCCGGGAGTCGCACATGAGCGCCTGCTTGCCTGCTCACGTCAAGATCGTCGAAGTCGGCCCGCGCGATGGCTTGCAAAATGAAAAAGAAAGTATTCCGGCCGAGATTAAAATCGCCCTGATCGACCGACTCAGCGCGGCCGGCTTTCGCAATATCGAAGCGGCTTCGTTTGTCTCGCCTAAGTGGGTGCCGCAAATGGCAACGTCGGCGCAAGTCATGGCCGGCATCACGCGTCGGCCTGGTGTGGTGTATTCGGCCTTGACGCCGAACTTGCAAGGTTTTGAAGCGGCGCTGGCAGCCGGGGTCGATGAAGTAGTGATTTTCAGTTCGGCATCGGAAGCCTTTTCACAAAAAAATATCAATTGCTCGATGACCGAATCGATAGAACGCTTTCGCGTCGTCGCCGCGGCCGCCAAGCGCCACAAACTACGTCTGCGCGGCAGTATCAGCTGTGCCTTCGGCTGTCCCTATCAGGGCACGGTCGAGGTGGCGGCGGTAAGCGATGTCGTGCGCCGCTTGGGTGAACTCGGTTGCGATGAAATCGACATTGCCGATACCATCGGCGTCGGTACCGCGCGCCAGGTGCAGCAGGTCATGCTGGCTGCGGCCGAGGTGTTCCCGCTGGCCGCCTTGTCGGGGCATTTTCACGATACCTATGGCCAAGCGCTGGCGAATATCTATGCCAGTCTTGAAGTTGGCGTCAGTATTTTCCATTCCTCGGTGGCTGGGCTGGGCGGCTGTCCGTATGCCAAAGGGGCGACCGGGAATGTGGCCACCGAAGATGTACTGTTTCTCATGCAGGGCTTAGGCATTGCTACCGGTATCGATCTGGCCGCCGTGGTCGACGCCGGTCAATTCATCGCCGCTCATCTCGGCCGTAAGGCGGTCAGTCGGGCCGGTAATGCCTTGGCAGCGCGACGCCTCAGTGCTGCAATTGCTCAATGATCCAGTGAGCATCATCGAGCGGTAAATCATGGCCAGCCCTCGCATGCAGGCGCAACGGGGCTTGCCACAGCGCCGCCAGGCGACTGGAGCAGCAGGGGTTCACCAAGCGGTCACCAGCCCCGGCCAGCAGCAGCAGCGGTACGGCTGGTGCCTGCAGTGGGGCGCGGTAGCGCAAGGCGGCCAGCAATTGGCGGCAGCTGTTGCGCCGGCTGACAGGAAATTCTTCGGCATAGGCGCGCCAGCGCGCTACCAGTTCGCTGCGGCGCAGCGGGCTGTTGCTGGTTAAATCGAAAATCACTTGTTCGCGTTGTTGATGATCGCTGCGCAGGCTGCTGGCCAGCAGTGCCAGATAATTCTGTGGCCGCAGGCGTTGGTAAAACCGATTATGCGGTGCCACGCTGGTATTGATCAGCACCAGTCTTTGCACTTGTTGTGGATAGCGCTGCGCCCAGCCGATGGCGACCATGGCACCGAGCGAAATGGCCAATACCTGCACCGGCCCAGTCACTTGTAGGCGGGCTAACTCCGCGTGCACAAATTCGACCATCGCGGCGATGCTGCTGGCGCTGTTTTCACGATGACGGCTGCCATTGCCGGGAAAATCGAGCGTGATGATGCGCTGTGCCGGAAAGGCGCGTTGTAATTGCGCCGGAAAGTCGCCCCAGTGGCGTTGTTCGCGGATCAGGCCGCGTAACAGTACCCAAGTCATGGTCGGTACCAGCGTGTTACGGCGCGCTCTTGCAAGCGCAGGCGTGCCGGGCCGCGGGCGCGCCAACTGGCATGCGCGCAGGTGGCGCGCATGAGAAAATCGAACCACGATTGATGACGGCGCAAGACGCGGTGCCAACGGTGTTCTTCGACCGGATTGAACATGCCGTGACGAGAAAATAACTGGCGCGGGTTTTTCTTTACCCATAACCACGAGCCCATTTCCAATGTCAGCGGCAGAAAGGTTTTTTCCGGGGTTTGCTGTGCTTGCAAATACAGGTAATCCCAGATATCACCATGGGTACGGTATTGTCGGCTTTGTGGCTCGAACAGGTAGCGGTGATACGGGTGGGTTTGACAGAACAATTCTTCCAACGACAAGATATCGGCCAAGCCGGCAATCGGATGCACACTGTGCGCATGGGGAAACCACACCCGATCACGCAGCCCGAAACCGGAATGGCAATCGATGGCGAGGCTGAATTCACGGCTCAGCAATTCTTTTGTCACGGTTTGGCACAGCGCGATATTTTCCGCTTCCATCGCGGCGTCGGCGGCCCCGCGATACCACGGCAAATGCCGGCTGATGCGGTGTCCACCGAGTAAAAACGGCACTTCATCATCGGCCTCCACCGGCGCATTGCGCATCAAGTCGACGCCGTTGAGATTGCAGCGTGTCGCCGCCGCCATGCCGCCCGGGTTCATCAAGGGCATGAACACCAGCCGCACTTCTTGCAACATGTGTTGCAAGCTTTTATCCCAGTGCAGACGGGAAACCAGACCACGCAAGAAAGCCAGCAAGACTTGACTGCCAATTCGTTCCAAGCCATGGATGCCACCGAAAAAACCGATCGCCGGCAGCGCCGGATCGGGATTGCCGAGTGCGATACGGTATACCGGGTAGCGCTTGTTGTGGCTGCTGACTTCGCAAACCGTGTCGACTTCCAATTGGCCGCGGCCGAGGCTGATGATGCGTTCGAGTTCACGTAGTTCAGGCAAGGCGGGCATGGAGGGAGCGCGTAAATGGAAATGCAGCCATACTAGCAGGCTATCTGAGTTTCGAGTAAGCGACTCGTCAGCACCGCTGACGGCGATACGTTTGACGTTGTAGAAATGATTACTTTTTAAGTATTTTATGTTTTAATACTTGAAACGCTGATTCATCACCGATCAATAAGGAACGCGATGAACAATCTGAAAATCGACGAGGCCATGGCCTATGTTCGCAAACTGGCGGCGAAAAACAATGGCGATGTGCCGGAGTGGAACAAATATCAGGAACTGCTGAAGCAGCATTTGGCCGATCCCTACAATTTTAAATTCAAAATGCCGCAGGAATATTATTATGCTTATTTACGCGGCAAAAACCTGAGCCACGAAGAAGCCTTGGAGCGGATGGGAATTTCTCCCAAGAAAAAAACTGCCGCTCCCAAGAAAAAAAGTTTTTGGCAATTTTGGTAAGTCCCGGCCGGCTTGGAAATGCACCGGCCGCGTCCGTTCTCAGATTGCTGCGCTGTCGCTACAGATTTGGCTGGAGGTGCGCGAACGGTAGTCGGTGATGAATTCATCGAAGCTACCGGTTTGCGCGCTTTCCATCGCGGCTTGCTCGGCGATCGATTGCTGCGCCATCGCCTGAAAACTGCGTAATTCTTCCGCACTTGGGGGGTGCGCACGGAATTGCTCGGCCAAGTGTTTGCTTTGGCTTAAGGCAAATTTCGGGAAAGAATCACCATGTGCATGCATGGCTTGCAATACTTGGGCCGACGGTGTCAGTGCCGGATCATGTATTTTCTTGATCTGCACTTGTAGGGCATCATGATGCTCGCTGCTGCCATGCTGTTTGTCTAACAGCGCTGCCAGCGGCGCGATTTTTTCCAATAATTCCAAGCTCCAGTCGTGCAGCGACACAGCGCTGCCGGCGCGACTGAGTTGTAAGTCGGGACGACGGCCCTGTTTCACCACCAAGCCGAAATTGCCACTGTTTTCATGGCCTTCAGCAACATTGGTCAGCGGGCTTTCATCGAGCGCACAAAACAGCAGGAAGGCATCGAGAAAGCGCGCCGTTTCGAGTTTGATACCGAGCGGCTCGAAGGGATTGACATCCATGCAGCGCACTTCCACATATTGCACTCCGCGGGCACAGAGCGCTTCGATCGGCCGCTCACCACTGTGGATGACGCGTTTCGGCCGTATCGTGGCATAGAATTCATTCTCGATTTGCAACACATTGGTGTTGATCTGTACCCATTCGCCATCGACTTTGGTGCCGATTTTTTCATATTCCGGATACGGCTTACGCACCGCGATCGACAGACTGCGCATGTATTCCATCAGATTGTTATACGGTGCCACCAGCCCGTCTTGCGCATTGTTTTGGTAGCCGAGGTCGCTCATACGCAAGCTGGTCGCATACGGCAGGTAGAGGGTATCGTCGGCCAAGGTCTCGAGTTCATGCTTGCGCCCGGCCAAGAACGAGGCCGCCAAGGCTGGCGAAGCGCCGAATAAATACATCAACAGCCAACTGTAGCGTTGGAAATTGCGGATCATCGCGATATAATTTTCCGACTGCGCCGTCATCGCATCGCCGGGGCTGTGTTCCGCCTCTTGTAAGACTTGCCACAACTGTTCCGACAAAGAATAATTGTAATGAATCCCGGCGATACATTGCATGCTTTTGCCGTAACGCAATGCCAAGCCGCGTCGGTAGACATGTTTGATCATGCCTATGTGTGCCTGCCCGTACCAAGCGATGGCGATGTCTTGTTCCGCTGGCAAAGTGCAGGGCATCGATTGGCTCCACAGCATTTCATCGCCGAGTTCGGTATACGCGAAGCGATGAATTTGCGTGAGTTTATCTAAGGCGATGGCAATGTCAGGCTCGGCCGGGGTAATGAATTCCAGCAAGGCTTCCGCGTAGTCGGTGGTAATTTGCGGATGCGTGAGTGCCGCCCCGAGCGCGGCTGGATGGGGCTGGCGCGACAGGTGACCAGCCGCATCGACGCGCAGCGTTTCTCGCTCGATGCCGCGCAAGCCCTGTGCCAGCAAGGGGCGATATGCAGGGCTATCGAGCAGAGCCAGACGACGGTTTAACAAATTGCTCACAGAGGTATCCTTCAAAATAATGATTTTTTCGCACGTATTTCGACAACGAATTTCGAGCTAGCATAGCCGAAATTTGAATCGAACATCACGAGCCAGCGCAAAACTTGCTAAAAAGCTTAACTTTGATTCGTCGACCTTGCGATAAAGTCGCGTGAATAGAATTATTTTTTTGGTAATATGGGCTGCATTATGATTCGCGCTTCCCTCACTGTCCGCTCACCAGGAGATTGTCATGCAATTCGCTTACACTATCGTGTATGTACCTGACGTCGCAGCATCGTTGGCTTTTTTTGAACAGGCTTTCGGCATCGCTCGTCGTTTTCTCGATGATTCCGGCATGTACGGTGAGCTCGAAACCGGTGCGACCGCGCTGGCCTTTGCCGATCACCAAATGGCTGCCTTCAATTATACTGCTGGCCATGTGGCTGCCCATAGCTCGGTGCAACCACTGGGCTTCGAGGTCGCCTTGTGCTGCGCCGATGTGGCCTTGGCCCATGCTACTGCGTTGGCGGCTGGTGCGCGCGAAGTGGCCGCACCGTTGGCCAAACCATGGGGGCAAATCGTTTCTTATGTGCGTTGCCCCGATGGTTTGCTGGTTGAATTGTGTACCCCGGTCGGGGCGGTGTCGGATGAATAGCAGCGCCGCTGCGTCCGAATGGGCTTTGGAGCTGCGCGCAGTCAGCAAGCACTTTGCCCGTCCAGTGCTCGAGCGATTGAATTTGTCGCTCGCTCGCGGCGAGCTGTATGCTTTGCTCGGTCCCAATGGCGCCGGCAAAACCACCACCTTGCGCATGGCTGCCGGCTTGTTGCAGCCCGATAGCGGCGAGATTAGCTTGCTTGGCCATGACTTACCGCAAGCTGCGTCTGCCGCGAAGCAAAAGCTGGCCTATCTGCCCGATACCCCGTTGTTGTACGACAAACTCACTGCTTGGGAATACTTGGAATTCAGCGCTGGCTTATGGGGTGTAGCCGCGCCGCATGCCACGGCTAAAGCGCAGCAATTGCTTGATTGCTTGGGTTTGAGCCGGCATGCCGATGAATTGACGGAAACTTTTTCCCGTGGCATGCAGCAAAAACTGGCTTTGGCCGGAGGCTTGATCCACGATCCGGAATTGATTATTCTCGATGAACCTTTGACCGGTCTTGACGCGGCGGCGGCCAGACAGGTTAAAGATTTGCTACAAGCGCATGTGGCGCAGGGTGGCACGGTGCTGATGACGACACATATTCTTGAGGTGGCCGAACGGCTGGCGCAACGCATCGGCATTCTCAGCGAGGGGCGGCTGATCGCCGAAGGGACGCTGGCGCAGTTACGTGAACAAACGCGTCAGGGCGACGCCACCTTGGAACAAATTTTTTTGCAATTGACGGGGCTCAATTGATGCGCCGCAGCTTGCCGTTCCATCCTGGCAGCGTAGGCTGGTTGCTGGCGCATGAAGTGCGGCTGCTTTTGTTTTCCATGAATAGCAGCAAGGGCCAACGCGGCTTTCGTTGGGGCAAAGTTCTCGTGCTGCTGCTAGCTTGGCTGCTCACGCATGTGCTGGCTTGGGTCTTGTGGCCCAGTGTGCTGGCCTTGGCGGCGGCACCGCCGGTGTTGTTGCAACTGTTACTGGTGGCGGCCTTGCTGCTGATGTCGACGCTGATGTTTTCGATGGCCTTGAATCGCAGCGTAGACGTGCTGTTTGAGCGTGCCGATTTGGATTTGTTATTGTCTTCGCCGCTCTCGGGTAGCGTGATTTTTCGGGTACGCCTCGGGGTCTTGGTGTTGGCGGTGACGGCGGCGTGTTGGTTTTTCCTGACACCATTGGCGCATATCGCGCTGCTGCATGGTCTGCCGCTGTATTTGTTGATCTATCCTTTCATTCTGAGTTACGCGAGCTTGCTCGTGTGCGCCGCCATGTTGCTCTGTCTGGCGCTGGTGGCCAGGCTGGGGCCGCAGCGCACGCGCGTGATCGCCCATGTGTTAGCGGCGCTCAGCGGTGCCGCCTTGTTCCTCCTTACGCAACTGTTCGCCTATCGAGAACAAAGTGTGAGCGACTTTTTGTTGGCACAATGTTTACCGTATCTGCAGCAACACCTCGATGCACCTGTCTGGCAATTGCTGACTTGGCCGCTGCGCGCCCTGACACAGTGGCGCAGCGCGCTGCTGTTGTTGGCCCTCAGTAGTGCGGTTTTCTTATTGCTGACGCACAGCTTGCATGGCTTATACGGGCGCGCCAGCGAGCACAGCGGCCGTCGCCGGGTCAGTACATCGCGCCGAGCGCTGCCGCCGATGCGCAGTGGTGTGACGCGGGCAATCCTACGCAAAGAATGGCGCTTGTTATTGCGCGACTGGCATTTGCTGGCGCGAATAGGCCTGCAAATGTTGTATCTCATACCTTTATTATTGCTTTTTTTTCGCGCCAGCCAGCCCGTGCCAGCCGCGGTGGCGGCGCTGACCGTATTGCTGTCCGGTTTGACCGGCTCATTGGCTTGGGTGATTTTTTCCGCCGAAGCCGCGCCGCAATTGCTGCAACTGGCACCGCTGTCAGCACGGCAAATACTGCGCGCCAAAATGCTGGCGGCAGCGCTGCCCAGCCTGTGTTTGTTGGGACTGGCGGCCAGTTGGCTAGGCCTGAGCGCACCAACTGCTGCCGCTTGGCTGCTCAGCGGTGGCTTGCTGGCGCAAGTCGGGGTCTTGCTGATTCATGTTTACTTGGCCAAGCCGGCGGCCCGCAGCCAGTTTCAACGGCGCGGCAAGGGCAACTTGGCAGCAACTGTTTGCGAGACGCTGAACAATTTTTCCTGGGCCGGTGCGCTGCTGGCGCTGCAGCATGCGAGCCAGACCTGGGTTAGCGTCGGTTTGCTCGGCGGACTAGCTAGTGTATTACTGGCATATATTTTGCGTAACAAAGAAAACAACCAGGAGTGAATCATGTTATCAGGAGTGCACCATGTGGCCGTTATTTGTTCCGACTATGCGCGCTCGCGGCAGTTTTACACGGAAACCTTGGGTCTGCGCATCATCGCCGAGCATTATCGTGCCGCACGGCAGTCATACAAGCTGGATCTGGCATGCGCCGATGGGGTGCAGATAGAATTGTTTTCCTTTGCTGCTGCCCCGGCACGCCCCTCGTATCCGGAGGCGCGTGGTTTGCGGCATTTGGCGTTTA
This sequence comes from Undibacterium sp. 5I2, assembly GCF_035019605.1. NCBI lineage: Bacteria > Pseudomonadati > Pseudomonadota > Betaproteobacteria > Burkholderiales > Oxalobacteraceae > Undibacterium > Undibacterium sp. 5I2. The sequence goes on from NZ_JASJVS010000013.1 coordinate 53,447, forward strand.
CCGTGGCCGATATCGAGGCTGCAGTGGCCTTGCTGCAGCAGCGCGGCGTCGAACTCGAAGCGATCCGCCGCGATGAGTACACCGGGCAGCGCTTTGTTTTCTTTGCTGATCCCGACGGTTTGCCGCTGGAATTATATGAACGCGCCGCTGCCGCGGACGGTCTGCCATGCACAGCATCCCCATTGTGATCGATGTCGAAGCCTCGGGCTTCGGCAAAGGCAGCTATCCGATCGAAGTCGGTTTTTCCCGCGCGCAAGGCCACGCCTGGTGTAGTTTGATTCGTCCGGAACAAGAATGGGTGCACTGGGATGCGACGGCCGCGCAGGTGCATTGCATAGAGCGAGGTATGTTATTTAAGTCCGGCAAGAATGTGCACAGCGTCGCCGAGCACCTCAATTTGGCGCTGGCCGGCCAAACCATCTATACCGATGGCTGGGCCCACGACTATGTCTGGCTGGCGCGTTTGTTCGATGCCGCTGAGCGTGTGCCATCATTTCATCTGGCCGATTTCCGCGAAATCATCACGCCGGCGCAGGAAGCCTTGTGGCATGCCACCAAGGATCAACTGATCAAGGAGCTGCAATTGACGCGCCATCGTGCCAGCAACGATGCCCGCATCTTGCAACTGACTTGGCTGCGCACCCACGATGCCAGCCGCAGCGAGCACTGACATAAGCAAATATTATTTGGCCTTAGGGCAAGTGTTGTTCCTGAGAACAAAATATTGGTTTGTAAAAATCTTGTAAATCATATTTAAATTCTGGATATGGTCGTTTCTTTTAATTAAGTTCCGTTTCGGCTTGCAAGTGCGCACAGCATCAATAAACTCTCATTTTTTGTAAATTTTTTCTGCAATAATCGCCGTGCAGATGTAAGAAAATGTTTCAAAAATGAAGTGTTTTGCCTGCGGTATGAGTGCGCGGGCATGCGCCCAACTTGACTAACCCAGACTAAGCCGGAATCATGAATGCCACGCCAAGTAAGTGCCTGACCCTGTTGTTTCTAGCGTTCAATCTCATCGCGAGCGCGTTTGCGCAAGAAAACCCCATGCAGTTCATGAGCCGCGCCAACGCCAAAGTTGCGCGTGCCGAGAGCTTGAAAAACCGTTGGGAAGGGCCGGTGGCCGGACCGAAACTGCAAAAGAAAAAGAAAATCATTTTCATCGCGGCCGACATGAGCGATGCCGCGATCGGTGCGCTCTTCAACGGTGTCAAAGAAGCCGGTATTGCCGGGGCTTGGGAAACGCTGTCTATCGATTGTCGCGGACGGTGCAATCAAGGTGCGGCGATTATTTCACAGGCACTCGATATGAAGGCCGATGGGATTATTCTGGCTGGTATCGATGTGAGCACCCAAGCCAAGGGTTTGGCCGCAGCGGATAAAGCCAAGGTGCCGGTGGTGGGTTGGCATGCCTCGATCAAGAGCGGTCCGGTGGGCGGCTTGTTTACCAATATCACCTCCAACCCGAAAGAGGTGGCGCAAGTCGCGGCCTTGTACATGGTGGTCGAAGCCGACAGCAAGGCTGGCATCGTGTTGTTTACCGATTCGAGCAACCCGTATCTGCAAGCCAAGTCGGCGACGATACTCGAAACCATCAAGCAGTGTGAGTCGTGCCGCTTGCTCAGCGTTGAAGATGTGCCGCTCGCGGACGGCTATGTAAAAATGAAAACGGCGGTCGAAGCGGCCGTGAAACGCCACGGCGCGAAATGGACCCACGTGATTGCGGTTAATGATTTTTACTTTGATCTGCTCACCACCGCATCGATCGCCCCGCTGGTGGCAGCCAATAAACTTATCGGTGTCTCCGCTGGCGACGGTTCACCCAGCGCTTACCAACGCATACGCAGCAATGGCATGCAAAGCGGTACCGTGCCGGAACCCTTAGTCATGCATGCTTGGCAATTGGTCGATGAATTGAATCGCGCCTTTTGCGGGCAAGCAGCGAGTAGCTATGTCACGCCGGTGCATTTGGTGACGGTGCAAAATATTGCCTATGATGGCGGTAATAAGAATGCCTTCGATCCGGCCAACGATTATCGTTTGCATTATCAGCAAAGCTGGCTCAAATAAGCGCTGCGCCTGCGCTTGGCGGCACCCTGATTTGCCAGTGCGGGCGCGGGCGGCTATCATGAGGGCCGAATCATTTTCTACTCCCCATGTCCAGCGCTCACCACTCCTCCTTCCCTCGTTCTGAGCCCCATCGTGTGATTGTCATCGGCGGCGGACCGGCCGGCCTGATGGCGGCAGAAGTGCTGGCCGCCGCCGGTGTCGCAGTCGATGTGTATGACGCGATGGCCAGTGTCGGGCGGAAGTTTTTGCTGGCGGGAAAAGGCGGTATGAATCTGACCCATGGCGAAGCTTGGCCGGCTTTCATCGGCCGTTACGGCGCGCGCGCCGCCGCCTTGCACGACATAATCAAAGATTTTGACCCCAGCGCGCTGCGTGCCTGGGCCTTGGCACTCGGGGTGGAAACCTTTGTCGGCAGTTCCGGTCGCGTGTTTCCGGTCGATATGAAGGCGGCCCCGCTGCTGCGGGCGTGGTTACATGCCTTGCGTAGTGATCAAGTGCGCTTCCACATGCGCCATCGTTGGACCGGCGCTGGTGCTGCTGGTCAAGGTTGGGAATTTACCAGTACGAACGGCCCGGTACACGCGCAAGCCGATGCGGTGGTGCTGGCATTGGGCGGCGGCAGTTGGGCACGGCTGGGCTCGGATGGCGCCTGGGTGCCGTGGCTGCAGCAACGTGGTGTTGAGGTGTCGCCATTGGTCGCGGCAAATTGTGGTTTTGATACTGTTTGGACTCCATTTTTCCAACAAAATTTTGCTGGTCAGCCAGTATTGACCGTGGCCGCCCGCACAGCGGCTGGCGCGGCCCCCATGCGCCAAGGGCAGTTCGTGATCACCGAAGGGGGTGTCGAGGGCAGCCTGATCTATGCTTTGTCGTCTGCTTTGCGTCAACAGTTGGTGCAAAACGGCTATGCCGTGCTCGAACTGGATTTATTGCCGGACAAGAGCGCAGAACGGCTGGCCGCCGAACTCGTCTCTGGCCGTGGCGCGCGTTCGCTGAGCACACACTTGCGCAGTAAATTGGGCTTAGATCGTTTGAAAATCGCCTTATTGCATGAGGTTTTGACACCGGAACAAATGCGCATTCCAGCCGTGCTAGCCCAGACCATCAAAGCATTACCCTTGCGTTTGCACGCCACCCGCCCGCTCGATGAGGCGATCAGCAGTGCCGGCGGCGTTTGCTTTGAAGCGCTCGATGAGACCCTGATGCTACGCGCCTGCCCCGGGGTATTTTGTGCCGGTGAAATGCTCGATTGGGAAGCGCCGACCGGTGGATATTTATTGACAGCCAGCATGGCCAGCGGTCGTCAAGCCGCACGTGGGGTGCTAAATTGGCTTCATATCAATAAAAAAGCAAGTTCTTTGCCGACAGAATGAAGTTTGCCTCAGGAAATGGTTACAATCAGTTTTTAATCTGGGTTTCAAAGTCATGACGGTATCCACCGGTTTCGTGTATTTTTATGAGTGAAAGTGCCCCCCTGCGCCTGAAAGTGGCGTGGCGCGCCGCGATACAGGTTGCTGTTGGAAAAATTGTACCTGCAAAAGTTGTTAATTTTTCTGTTGCTGGTATTCAGTTGCAAACCAGTGTCATGCTCAAAGAGAAACAAACTTATCAAATGATGATGGAAGTGCCTAGCCCTAAAGATGCCTCGGCACGTACCCAAGTCGTGTGCAAAGCAACCTGTATTTATACGATTTTGAGCGGCAGTGAGTACCGTGCCGGGATGAAATATTTTGATGTGCCGACCGAGCACGCCGCCCTGTTAGCTAATTGGCAGGCTTAACCATGGAAACAGCATGAGTATTTTGTACGATTATGATCCCGATGCGCTCGCCGATGACGCGCGCCCGACCATCCCCTCGCCCTGTATAGGCGTGTGCCGTATGGATGAGAAAAAAGCTTGGTGCGCCGGCTGTTTTCGTACCATCGATGAGCTCAAAGCCTGGGGCAGCGCGAATGACGATAGCAAACGCCATATCTGGCGTGAAGTTAAACAACGCATGTTTTAACGCCGGTGTCGACGTCACGCAGCAGCGTACCCGATTTGCCGCCTGGCATGCAGGTATGGGAACGCGGCTGGCTCTCTTCCAACAACATCCTGTTCCTGTCTGAGCACAGCTGCGCTCTGGTTGACAGCGCCTATCTCAGTCATGCGCCGCAAACGCTGGCCTTGCTCGAACATGCTTTGCAGGGGCGTCAACTCGACTTGCTGGTGAATACGCACCTACATTCCGATCACTGCGGTGGCAATGCTATTGTGCAACAGCGCTATGGATGCCGAACCCTGATTCCGGCCGCAGAGTTAGCCGCGGTGCAAAATTGGGATCAGGCGGCGCTATCGTTTACCGCCACCGGTCAGCAATGCGCACGCTTTTGCGCCGATGCCGGTATCGCCGCCGGCGATCAGTTATTGCTCGGCGATATGCTCTGGGATGTCCTCGCTGCCCCCGGTCATGACGCGCATGCCTTGATTTTTTATCAAGCGCAACAGCGCTTGTTGATCTCTGCCGATGCCCTGTGGGAAAATGGTTTCGGCGTTATTTTTCCTGAACTCGAAGGCCAATCCGGTTTCGCCGAACAGGCGGCGATTTTGGAAGTGATCCGTACGCTCGATGTGCGTCTGGTTATTCCCGGCCATGGACCGGTATTTACCGATGTGACAGCGGCGCTGGCGCGGGCTGAGCAGCGCCTGGCTTACCTGGAAGCCGATCCGAAACGCAACGCCCTCAATGCCCTCAAGGTAATGCTGGCGTTTCTCTTGCTCGAGCGACGCCGGCTTGATTTTCCTTTGATCCTCAATTTTCTGCACCAATGCCGCAGCATGCAAGCGGCCTTGCACTTGCTGGGTCTGTCACCGGATATGGCACTGCCGCTCTTGGTCGCGCAATTGCTGCGCGCCGGTGTTGCCGTTGCCGATGGTCAGTGTCTCGTCAGCAGTGTTTGAGTTCTTATTTGAGTTGGTAATCGGACTGACTTAAAGCCTGCAAGGCGGGCAGATCGGCATACTGCGCGGGCCGGCCTTGCTGTTTGGCCATAAAGGCTTCCAATAGATTACTGCTTTGCCATATCCCCGATTGTAACCAGCCCATTTGTTGCAAGGCATCATGGGTCGAGTGATCGCGGGCGTAATGAATCGCTTGTTTACTGCCCCAAATTGCCAGCGGTGGTTTGGCGGCGATTTCCTTGGCCATCTGCATGGCTGCGCTCAGCATCGCGGCCTGATCAGCGAAGACTTCATTGACCAGACCCACCGCGAGTGCGCGCGCGGCCGGCAAACGCCGCCCGGTGTAGGCCATTTCATGCACGATGCCTTCCGGTATCAGCTTGGGCAAACGTTGCAAGGTGCCGAGATCGGCGGTCATGCCGATATTAATTTCTTGGATACAGAAAAAAGCATCGCTGCTGGCCAGACGTATATCGGCAGCGCAAATCAGATCGACGCCACCGCCTATGCAGCCGCCATGAATAGCGGCAATGACTGGCATGCGCAAGGCCTCAATTTGATTGAAGCTCGCTTGCATTTCTTGTAGCAACAAAGCGATGTTGGCGCGCCCGACCGCCTGCTGATCATCGAGGCTCATGCTGCCGCTGGTAAACACATCGAGCGCCATGCCGGCGGTGAAATGTTTACCACTCGATGAAATCACCAGAACCCGTGCGCTCGCCTGGCGCTGCAGGGTGTCGAGAATGCTGCTCAGTTCGCGGAAAAATACCGGCTGCATGGTATTGAATTCGGCGCCACGTTTGAAATGCAGATGGGCGATTTTTTCTTCTATGCTCAAATCGAAACACTGGTAAGTCATGTGCTTGCTTTCTCACTGAAAGTGGGCAGCGCGGCGGCCGCAAAAGTTTTCTGCTACCATCATAACAGGCATTGATACCGCCTGAACCCCTACTCAACCCGTCACCGGAACGCTTTCATGACACTACGCTTGCCGCCAGTATTGCAAAATTTGACCATCCCGGTAATCGCTTCACCCATGTTCATCGCCAGCGGACCCAAGCTGGTAGCGGCGCAATGTAAAGCCGGCATCGTCGGTTCATTTCCAGCCTTGAATGCGCGCCCGGCCGAGTTGCTCGACAGTTGGCTCAGTGGTCTGGAACAGGAATTGGCCAGCTTTGCTGCCGAACATCCTGGCGCACGGGTCGGACCGATTGCGGTTAACCAAATCGTCCATCAATCCAATGACCGGCTGGCACATGATGTCGAGGTCTGTGTACGTCATCGCGTACCTATCATTATTTCCTCTCTGCGCGCACCGCCGCAAGAAATGCTGGCGGCGATTCACAGTTACGGCGGCATCGTCTTACATGACGTGATTTCAATTCGTCACGCCCACAAGGCGCTCGAAGCCGGGGTCGATGGCTTGATCTTGGTGGCCGCCGGTGCTGGCGGCCATGCCGGTGGCTTATCGCCGTTCGCGCTGGTCGGTGAAGTGCGCAAATTCTTCGCCGGGCCGGTGGCTTTGTCGGGCTCCATTGCCACGGGCGATGCGATTCTTGCAGCGCAGGCCATGGGTGCTGATTTAGCCTATATCGGCTCACGTTGGCTGGCCACGCCGGAAGCAAATGTCGACGAAGGCTATCGTCAAGCTATCCTCGAAGCAACGGCCGCTGACATCGTCTATACCAACTTGTTTACCGGCGTGCATGGTAATTACTTGCGACAATCGATCATCGCTGCCGGTCTCGATCCGGAAAATTTACCCTTGGCCGACAAGAGCAAAATGGATTTCGGCAGCGGCAGCGGGAAGCCGGCCAAAGCCTGGCGCGATATCTGGGGTGCCGGGCAAGGGGTAGGCTTGATGGACGATGCCCCAACGGTCGCCGAGATCGTGGCGCGCTTCGCGGCGGAGTATGCGCGCGCCAAAGCGCGTTTGCTTTCTTTGTAATTTCTAGCTGGTAACAAAAATACCTATTTTATATTCAAGTTTGAAGCCGGATTTGCCGTAACCGGTGTACTTACTCTCATTTGGTTTGACTATGCGCCACTCTTCTCCCCTCTTATTGTCCCTGTTGCTGAGCTGCTCGGCATTTGCCAACGATAGCAGCTCTTCAGCACCGCCATCCAAGCCGATTAAACAAGCATCGGCCAAAGAAGATAGTGCCGCCTCGGCCTCGTCGTCGAAAGAGAAGGAGGGGCGCAAATCGGCTGGAAAGGAAGGCAAGGAGAGTAAGGAATCCAAAGAAGCCAAGGATGCCGCTAAAGAAGCCTTGGCGGCCGATGAGCTGGCGGCCAAAATTGCCGATCGCTTGGCCGTGTTGCGCAAAGAAAAAGACGATGCCGCCGCGCGTGCGGCGGTGCGGCCGGCACGCAATTACGCGATCAAGAAAGTCGAAGCACCGAAAGCTAAAACGCCGGAGATGGAGGCCAATGCCGCACTCGTCGGTGCGCTCGCCAGCCATGAGGCGGCCCATTGGAGTTACTTGGGCGAAGGCGCGCCGCTCAATTGGGGCAAGCTCAGCCCGGCCAATGCCAAATGCGACAGCGGCGAGCGGCAGTCGCCGATCGATATCCGCGATGGCATACGGGTGAATCTCGACCCCATCGCTTTCGACTACAAACCCAGTGGTTTCAATGTGCTCGATAATGGCCACACCATACAAGTCAATGTCGGTGCCGGAAACTACATCACCGTGATGGGGCGCAATTATGAACTGGTGCAATTCCACTTCCATAAACCTTCGGAAGAACGCGTCAACGGCAAAAATTTTGAAATGGTCGTGCACTTGGTGCACAAGGATGTCGATGGCAAGTTAGCCGTGGTGGCGGTGTTGCTGGAGCGTGGCAAAGCGCAGAACCTGATACAGCAAGTCTGGAATAATCTGCCGCTGGAGAAAAATGATCCGCAAGCTGGCTTAGCGGCACTCGATATCAAGCAAATTTTGCCGTCTAACCATGATTACTATACTTACATGGGTTCCTTGACGACACCGCCTTGTACCGAGGGTGTGTTGTGGTTAGTCATGAAAGATCCGGTAGAAATTTCGCCGGAACAATTGGCGATTTTCAATCGTCTGTATCCGATGAATGCGCGGCCGATTCAAAAAAGCGCTGGACGCTTGATCAAAGAATCTAGCTGACCAGCAACAAATACTTATCCATTCTTGTCAACCTTGCGCCCCGTTGAACGGTTAACTGTGTATACCGTCGCATTTGCGGCGGTGGAATGGATAAGGAGTTCATCATGCGTGTTATTTTCAGTGCTGTGTTTGCCGTCGTGCTGGTCGCGGCGAGTACCAGCGGTTGCGCCGTGTATGTGCCGGGGCCACGGCTGGCGGGACCGGTGTACGTGGCACCGGCTTGGGCTTATGCTTATGACCGTGGTTACGACCATGGTTACGGCGGCGAGCATCATCACCGCCACTGGTGAGCCGGCGCTAAGCTCGCAAACGAAAGCGACTGACCACGAGTAATAAGGCATCGGCTTGCTGTCCCAATGAGACGGCCGCGGCACCGGCGGCTTCGACCAAAGCAGCGTTGTGCTGGGTAATTTGATCGATATCGTGCACCGATAAATTGACGGCTTCAATCCCGACGCTTTGTGCGCGGCTGGCGCGGCTGATCTCGGCCATGATGGCCGTGACACCGGTAATGCTGGTGACGATTTCCTGCATGGTCGTGCCAGCCTCATCGACGAGTTGGCTGCCTGCATCAACCCTTTCCACCGAGTCACCGATCAGGTGCTTGATTTCTTTGGCGGCACTGGCTGAACGTTGCGCCAAAGTGCGGACTTCCGCCGCTACCACCGCAAATCCACGCCCTTGTTCGCCGGCGCGCGCCGCTTCGACCGCCGCATTCAAAGCCAAAATATTGGTTTGAAAGGCGATACCGTCGATGACCCCGATAATGTCGACGATTTTTTTCGAGGAAGCATTGATCGCACTCATGGTCTCGACCACTTGATTCACCACTTGACCACCCTTCACCGCCACCTCGGCTGCCGTCAGCGCCAAGCCATTAGCTTGGCTTGCATGCGCGGCATTTTCTTGCACCGCCTGCGTCAGAGTCGTCATCGCTTGCGTCGTGTGTTCGAGCGCGGCCGTTTGCTGTTCGGTACGACTGGCCAGATCGAGATTGCCGCTGGCAATCTGACTCGATGCCGCGGCGATCGCATCGGTGCCGCTACGTACCTCAGTAACAATATCAGCGATGCTGTCACGCATGCTTTTCAATGCATGCAACATGCTTTTCTCATCATCGACGCGCAGGGCGATGGTCTCATTCAAATTGCCGGCAGAAATTTGATCGGCCAGTCGTATCGCATAACTCGGTTCACCGCCCAGTTGTTGGCGGATACTCTTGCTGATGAGAATCGCAATCACACTACCGAGCGCTATCGCCAGCGCGCCTAAAACGGCTAACATCATTTGTGCCGTATGCGATTGTGCCAGCATGGCCAGCGAGGAAGCTTCGATGGCGCTGCTTTGATAGAGCGACAGGGTTTTGATGCTGGCGACATAATCATTGAGCGCCGGTTCCAGCTGCTTGCTCATCAGTATATGTACTTGGTCAGGCTGCTGCTTCTTTTCTTCGAAGATGCGCGTGCGTGCCGCCAGATAAATTTTTCTTTGCGCGCCGATGGCCATAAATAAGCGCTTTTCTTCGGCATTGTTGTCGAATGCCTGCAGTGCCAGTTGAATTTCGCTGATGCGCGCACTGGTTTGTTTGATCAATGCCTCGACTTGTTGTTGACGCAGCGGATCGTTCGATTCGACCACCAGCATGGTGCGGGCACCATTGAGGTTGGTGCTGGCCGACCATTCAGAGAACAGATTTTCTTTTTTAATCATATCGTTGACGATATGCTCCACCTCTTTGTTTACCGTATCCAAGCGCAGCACCGCGATGCCAACTATGAGCAACAGTAACAGCAGAACCAGAGAAAAACCGAGCGACAAGCGCGCGCTTACTTTGAGTGCAGAGAGATGCATAATAGGGGAACTCCTACGAGTTTCTTGCCAGTAAGTGTGACGATTATTCGACAATACAACAAAAATAAACCAGCGCGGTATATTTTTTTTACGCTAAGCAACATTTAATCCGTTCATCTTGGGCACGCAGACTGGCATACAATGCAAGCCCGAGAAGGAAGGCCAAAATGGATAGTGATACGCCAGCAAGATTTTCCAATACGATATGGGCCGGCTTACTGACGCCCGAGCAACGCCGTAAGGTGGAAGCCGATGTCATTGAACGCTTCATACCGGCCGGTGGCTATGCCTGCCGTAAGGGCGACAAAGTCGAGTATTGGATGGGGGCGCTCGATGGTTTCTTGAAGATGAGCAGCGTTTCACCGGAAGGAAAGACCGTGACCTTCAGTTGCATGTTGGCCGGCGGTTGGTTCGGCGAGGGCTCCTTACTGAAGAGTGAGCCCCGACGTTATGACGTCATGGCTTTGCGCGACACCCACGTTGCGTATATGCCAAAAGCCACCTTCAATTACTTACTCGATCACAGCATTGCTTTCAATCGCTTCATGCTCAATCAATTGAATGAGCGTTTGGGCTTGTTCATTTCCTTGCTCGAATATGAACGCATGCTCGATCCCGATACCCGCGTCGCGCGCTGTTTGGCCGCGATGTTCCATCCTTACCTCAATCCAGGTGCTGGTATGCAACTATTGATCTCGCAAGAAGAAATCGGCTATATCGCCAGCGTGTCGCGACAACGCGCCAATCAGGCGCTGCAATTACTGGAAAAGCAAAATTTACTGGCCATCGATTATCGTGGCATCACCATCCTCGACCTGCCCGGTTTGCGCAGCTTTCCCGATAAGGCGGCGGCATGAAACGATTGCACATACTCGGTGCCGGTGCGGTAGGGCGGACTTTAGCGCGGCAATTTCAACAACACCAGGTATTTTCTGTAGAGCAAATACTGAATCGCAGCCAAGCCAGCGCTGAGGCAGCGGCGGCCTTCATCGGCGTGACCGCCAGCGCGGCTTTGGCCAACGCCGCGCAATTGCGAACGGCAGAGGTATGGATGTTAAGCGTGGCCGATGACCAAATTGTGCACAGCTGCGAAATGCTGGCCCAACAAGGCTTGCTCACTCCGCAGAGTGTGGTGTTTCATTGTAGTGGGGCAAAACCTTCGAGCATCTTGGCAGCGGCGGCCGATTGTGGTGCAGCTATTGCCAGCATCCATCCGGTACGCAGTTTTGCCGATCCGGCGGCGGTCGCGGCCGATTTTGCCGGCACCATTTGCAGCATCGAAGGTGCAGCGCGCGCCCTGGCCGTGCTGAAACCGGCCTTGCAGCGCATCGGCGCGCAGACAGTGGAGATCCGTGCCGACAGCAAACTGCTGTATCACGCCGGCTCTGTATTTGCCAGCAATTACCTGGTCAGCTTGCTGGAAACTGCGATGCGCAGCTATCAAGCCGCTGGGATCAGTGCCGAGATGGCGCAGGCGATGGCGGCACCGCTAGCCCGACGTGCACTTGAAAATGTGTTTGCGCTCGGCCCGGCAGCGGCGCTGAGCGGGCCGATTGCGCGTGGTGATATGCAGACCGTGGAGCAGCAGCAAGCCGCGCTCTATGGCTGGGATAGCGTGGCCGGCGAGTTATATCGCGCCTTCACTGCCCCGACGCTGGCGCTGGCGGCACAAAAAGTGCCACCGCCTCATTCGGAAAAATAGACGCTGTTGCGGCCGTTTTCTTTGGCTTGATACAGCGCTTGATCGGCCCGTTCAAACACACTGTCTTCCGTTTCATTATCGCGACAGGCGGCCACCCCCATGCTGACCGTAATCGCTAAGCGCGTGCGGGTCAGATCGGTGGTGCGGGAAAAATCATTGTTGGCAATGGTATTGCGTAAGTTTTCAGCAATCGAGGTCGCTTTTTCCAAGCCGCAATTTTTCAACAAAATCAAAAATTCCTCGCCACCCCAGCGACAGATGACGTCGCTTTCTCGCAACGAGCGCTTGGCGATTGCCGCGATTTCCTTCAAAACATGGTCACCGACCAGGTGTCCCTGCTTGTCATTCACCTTCTTGAAAAAATCGATATCCATCAGCACCGCACACATAGGCTGACGCGAACGCTCGCTGTCGAGCAGGGCTTGCTGAAAAATGAAATCAAAGGCGTGGCGGTTCATCAGCTTGGTCAGCGTATCGGTACTGGCTGATTTTTCCAAGCGTGCGTGGTAGCGCCGCACCGTCAGCCAAACCATGATGGTGATGAGCAAAGTGATGGCGGCCCCAATGGCCAGGTTAATCCAAAATATCTGTTGCAAGGCGCTGGTATCGCTGCTTTGCTCCACCAATAAATGCCAGCCCAGTTCCGGAATGTAACGGGCATTGAGCAGTACTGTGTTGCCATTATTTTGGTAGTCGAGATGCAGCGAGCTACGGTTTGCCAAAATTTGCGGGGCAAGTTGATCGAGACCATCGATGTCGCTTAAATTGGTGTCGCGGTTTTTCTTAGTGCTGCCCGCAAGCGCAATTTTGCCTTTGTTGTCGACAAAATAAATGGTGCTGTGAAAACGTTCTTGATTTCGATCAATCAGTTGCTTCATGGAATCAAACGTCAAACCTATCCCGGTCACGCCGATAAATTTACCGTTGTAATCAAGGATGCGGTGGTTGATGAAAATCGTCATCGCATCATGATTGGCCGTATCAACGTCGACATTGGTTTCGTAGGCGGTTTTCAGCGCCTTGACGCGGTAAAACCACGCGTCGCGTGGTTCTTCCTGATGGATGGTTTTAAAATTACCGTTAGTATTATAATAATTATGACTGAGATCAGAGACCAAAAAACTCGCCACAGCGTTGTTTTTGAACTTGATTTCTTTGAGATATTTGGCGATCTGCTCTTTATCTTCTTCGCCGCTGATCAACCAGTCGCGCACAAAGGTGTCATGCGCCATTTGTGACGACACATACACCGGCCGCAGAATATCTTTTTGGATTTCAGAATAGACATTGTCACCCGTGATCGGCAGGGTTTGTTCCGACAGCGTCTGTTGCAGCATATCGCGCGAAACGACGAAGCCGACCAGCGTTGTGCTGACAAAACCACACATCAGGATCAGGGACAGCCATACCAGCAAACCATATTTCTTGAATAAATTTTTCATTGGCTGTAGACGCAACGTTAGCGGGGGGTCGGCTCAGATAATACTATAAACTACAATTTTCCCCCTCACTATACAGGGTGTTTAAACTTGTTTTTTAGCAATAATGACGAAAAAAATGCCGCATACAGCGGCATTTTTTTCACTTAAGTGGCTTTTTTGCGAATTTCAAGGACGCGGAGTCAGGGAAATATGCAGACGTAAGCGTGAACCTGGATCGTAAGGCATCACGGAAGTGTACGAGCGGCCGGCGTACTCATAAGTCACGGCATAGCCGTTATTGCGGGTTTGCCAGCTGTCGACATTGCGGCACTGACGCACCGGACGACTTTCGTAGCCGCCTTGGCCGCCGCTACCGTTGTTATCCATACGGTCGCCGACCAGCGCACCGGTGATGGCACCGGCGGCGGCGGCGGCAATGCGGCCATTACCGCCGCCGACTTGGCTACCGAGCAAACCACCGGCTAAGCCGCCGAGCAAACCGCCGGCATTGCTGCGTTCTTGTGGCCGTTGCACGTTTTCGTATTCAGTTTGGCACTCCTGACGTGGTACATTAACTTGTTCCACTTGTGGCGTAACCTTGGTGACACGCGCATAATCTTCGAAGTCCGCGGCATGGGCTACAGGGAGAGTCAGGCTCAGGCCCAACAGCGTGGTGCAGATAGAAAGTTGTTTCAAAGTGAGTTTCATTGTATACCTCGATGCAAGTTGTCAGCGATTAGTACCTACATAACGTTTGAAGTTCCCGAAAAGTAGACAAGGGATATGTAAATATATGTATCAAGCGCATTCTTGCGGATGCTCTCCTTGCCCTTATATTAGAACATCAACTGAATTTTTCAACGTTGGCACACTGTGCCAACGAAGCAAGGGAGTACGCATGACCGTATTATGGACTTCATGGATCACCGTCGCGGTGTGTGGCCTGTACTTTTGGACCGTGGTCGAAGTGGGTAAGGCGCGCAAACGCCACGCGGTACCGGCACCGTCGATGGTCGGGCCGGACGGTTTTTTGCGCGCGCTGCGGGTACAGGGCAATACGGTGGAACAATTAGTCTTGTTTTTACCCGCCTTGTGGCTGTGTGCGATCTGGTACAGCGATCATGCGGCCGCAGTAGCCGGGGCGGTCTGGGTGTGCGGTCGTATCCTGTATGCGCGCGCGTATCTGCAAGATGCGGCTAAGCGCGGACCCGGTTTCATCATCGCCTTACTCGCCACGCTGGCCTTGCTGCTCGGTGCGGTGCTCGGCTTATCCGGCTTACTCAAATAATTTCCTATAATTTCTTATGAACAATAGCAAACTCAGTCACGCCGACACGGCTTCTTATCTGCTGGCGGCACTGGCGCTGTTGCTGGTGCTCAAAGCCGGCTTACTGGTGGCTTTGTTTTCCGGCTTACTGATGTTCTCGGCCATCCACCGCACGGCACCGCTGATCGCGCGCCGCTTCAGCCGGCGCCAGCCGCGCATGATTGCGGTGGCCTTGCTGTCGGCGCTGCTGATGGCCGCGCTGGTCGTCAGTATTTGGGGCATTCATGTGTTTTTGCGCAGTGACAGCGGCAATTTGCATAATCTGTTGCAACGCTTGGCCGACATCATTGACGCCTCGCGCAGCCAAGTGCCGGAGTGGGTCAGTACTTACTTCCCTGATGATGTCGTGGCGCTGCAGGAAATGATCACGCTGTGGTTGCGTGAACATGCCAGTGAAGCGAAGTTGATCGTGCCGGAAGCCGGTCATTTGTTAGTGCACTTGTTGCTAGGTATGATTATCGGCGTCCTGGTGGCCTTGCGCGACATGAATGGGGATGGTCAAGCCAAGCCGTTTGCGGCCGCCTTATTGCAAAGACTGAGAAACCTCAGCCTCTTGTTTGAAAAAATCGTGTTCGCCCAAGTACAAATTTCCCTTATTAATACTGTGCTGGCCGCCATCTATTTGTTAGTGATTCTGCCACTGTCCGGGGTCCATCTGCCGCTGACCAAGACCATGATCGCCATCACTTTCTTGGCCGGCTTGATTCCTGTTGCCGGCAATATTGTCTCGAATTCTTTGCTGGTCATCATTGCTTTGTCGCATTCTCTCAACATCGCCATCAGCTCTTTGTTATTCATGGTTTTGATTCACAAGGCCGAGTATTTTCTCAATGCCCGTATCATTGGCGCACAGGTGAATGCGCGCGCTTGGGAGTTGCTTACCGCGATCTTGGTGTTTGAAACCCTGTTCGGTGTGCCCGGCTTGGTGGCAGCACCGGTGTTCTATGCTTATCTGAAAAAAGAATTAAGCGATCGAGGTTTGGTATGATTCAGTGCAATAATATGGGGTAAGGGAAAAAAGACGACGTCATCCTTATTTTTACCATCACTCTGAAGAAACTCATCATGATTCTGGAAATCGCCGATATACGCATTCAACCCGGCCAGCAAGCCGCTTTTGAATTGGCCATACAACGCGGAGCGAATGAAGTGATCGCTCAAGCGGAAGGTTTTTGTGGTTTTAAAATCAATAAAGGCATTGAGTCGCCGGAACGTTATGTGCTGATGATTTACTGGGCCACGCTGGAAAATCACACTGTTGATTTCCGGCAATCAGAAGCATTCAGCCAATGGCGCGCCATCGTCGGCCCATTTTTCGCCGCAGCACCGGTGGTCGAGCACTTCGATTTACTGGCCAAATCTCCCTCTGCAGCGTAGGTTTATTGCCAAGCACGTCTTGATTCTGGCACTTTCATCCCAACTTAGCACAGTCATCAAGACAGCGGCAGGCCGTTATTCGGCCTGCACCAGCGCTGCACGCAGCAACATCTAAAAGGTCAATATGGTTCCGCATTTGGTCACGGCTTTGAACGGGCCTCTGCTCGATTTAGAAAAAAAAATACTCGAAGCAACACCGGCGATAGAGCGCTGGTTTCGCTTGGAGTGGCAAGAGCACACGCCCCCCTTCTATTGTTCTGTCGATTTACGCAACGCCGGCTTCAAGCTCGCGCCGGTCGACACCAATCTGTTTCCGGGCGGATTCAATAATCTCGCCCCTGAAATGCTGCCCTTGGCCGTGCAAGCGGCGATGGCGGCGATAGAAAAATATTGTCCCGACGCGAAAAACTTGTTGCTGATCCCGGAAAACGACACCAGCAACCCTTGTTATCTGCAACATATTGCCCGGACCATGCAGATTTTCCGTCAGACTGGCCTCAATGTCCGCCTCGGTGCCTTGTCCTCCGACATCACTGAACCTACCCCGATTGACTTGCCAGACGGCAGCCAATTGATACTCGAACCGCTGATTCGTTCACCCAACGGTCGCCGGCTCGGCTTGGAAAATTTCGACCCGTGTACAATTGTACTCAATAATGATTTGTCGACCGGCATACCAGGCATTTTGGAAGACCTCAACGAACAGACCTTATTGCCGCCTTTGCATGCCGGTTGGGCCCTGCGGCGCAAGAGCAATCACTTTTCAGCCTATGATGAAGTGGTCAAAAAGTTCGCCAAAATGGTCGATATCGACCCGTGGATGTTGAATCCCTACTTCATCAAAGTGGTTGGGGTGAATTTTAAAGAACGCACCGGCGAAGATGCCTTGGCCGCTGCGGTCGATACCGTGTTGGCGAAAATCCGCAAAAAATACAAAGAATACGGTATCAAAGAAAAACCCTTTGTCATCGTCAAAGCCGATGCCGGCACTTATGGCATGGGCATCATGACGGTGCATGATGCGAGTGAAGTTCGTGATCTTGATCGCACGCAGCGCAACACCATGTCGGTGATCAAAGTTGGCATGGAAGTACGTGATGTGATTGTTCAAGAAGGCGTTTATACTTTTGAACAGATCAAAGATGCCGTGGCTGAACCGGTCGTGTATATGATCGATCGCTATGTGGTCGGCGGCTTTTATCGCTTTCATGCCGGTCGTGGTGTCGATGAAAATCTGAATGCGCCGGGCATGCACTTTGTGCCGCTGGCCTTTGCGCAGCAGCCTGCGGTACCGGATGTGAAGGCCAAACCGGGCGCGGCCACTCCTAACCGTTTTTACTTGTACGGTGTGGTGGCGCGCTTGGCTTTGTTGGCGGCCTCGCTGGAAATGGAAAGAACTGATCCGAATCCGGAAATTTATTAATCGCGCCGGGATTTCCCGGCCTTCTTGCAGAGTATGGCTATGAAAATTGCATTTCTGACTGATCCGCTGGTGCAGTTCAAGACGTATAAAGACACTACCTTCGCCATGATGCGCGAGGCCGCTCGGCGTGGCTACAGCGTGTATGCCTTCGGTGCGGAAGATTTGGCGCTCGAAAGCGGCCAAGTGGTAGCGCGTATTCGCCACATTACCCTGACCGGCGATGAACACGACTGGTTCCGCGCCGACGCCGCGGTCACGCTGGCCTTGAGTGAATTCGATGCCGTGTTGCAGCGCAAAGATCCACCGTTTGACATGGAATACATCTACGCCACGTATTTGCTGGAAATCGCCGAGCGTGCCGGTGCCAGAGTATTCAATAAATCGGCGGCGATTCGCAATAACAATGAAAAACTCAGCATCACCGGGTACAGCCAATTTACCACCCCGACCTTGGTGACGCGTGACGAGCAACGTATCCGCGACTTCCAGCGTGAGCACGAAGATATCATCCTCAAGCCGCTCGATGGCATGGGCGGTGCCGGGATTTTCCGCATTCGCGCCGATGCAATGAATCTCGGCTCCGTCATCGAAACCCTGACCTTGAACGGTAGCCGGACCATCATGGTACAGCGCTATATTCCGGAAATCGTTGACGGTGACAAACGTATCCTGCTGATCGGTGGGAAAGTGGTGCCGTTTGCACTGGCACGCATTCCACAGAACGGCGAAGTACGTGGCAATTTGGCCGCCGGCGGCCTTGGTGTGGCGCAAGAATTGTCGGCGCGGGATCTTGAGATTGCACAGACTTTAGCACCGGAACTGTATCAAAAGGGCTTGTTGCTGGTAGGATTGGATGTGATCGGTTCTTGTTTGACTGAAATTAATGTCACCAGTCCAACTTGCTTCCAGGAAATTACTACGCAAAAAGGCTTTGATGTGGCCGCCATGTTCATCGATGCGCTCGAAGTCGCCCTCACCGAGGCGGCGGCGGGCTAAATTTTTTATGTAGCGCAGGCAGACGCAGCGCGCGTCTGCAGACAGAGAAATTACTATGGTTGCCATTTTATTGATGACGCATGCGCCGCTGGGATCGGCCTTCATTGCCGCTGCCACCCATGTGTTTCGTGGCCGGCCGGAACGGCTCGAAGCCATCGATGTGCAGGCTGATCAAAACACCGATGAAGTCAATCAACTCGCGCGTGCCGCCGTCGAACGACTCAATGACGGTTCGGGCGTGCTGGTAATGACCGACATCATGGGAGGCACGCCATCGAATTGTTGCCGCGCTTTGGGTGAGCCCGATCAAGTGGCGATTATCGCCGGCATCAGTTTGCCGATGTTGTTGCGTGCCATCACTTACCGCAGCGATGTACTCGATGTGGTGGTGGAAATGGCGCTGGCCGGCGGGCAAAATGGTGCGCTGCGCATCGATAACCGGGTGCGCTTGGGGCCGAATTGAATGAACTGACTGCGCGCTTGGCGCGCAATGGTGTTGCATAAATGCGTGGTCATGGTGTAAAAGTCTGCTTGAGGCCATCTCACTGAGGCCATCTCACGCCATCGAATTAGAAAGCAAAGCATGATTCAAAAAGAAATCGAAATCGTTAATAAATTAGGCTTGCACGCGCGTGCCTCAGCAAAATTCACGCAAACCGCCAGCAAATTCAAATGCGAAGTCTGGGTGACACGCAACAGTCGCCGCGTCAACGGCAAATCCATCATGGGCGTCATGATGTTGGCTGCCGGCAAGGGTAGTAAAATTATGCTCGATACCGAAGGTGTCGACGAGCTGGAATGCATGGAAGCCATGCAAGCCTTGATCAGTGACAAATTTGGCGAAGGCGAATAAGCATTCGACTCGGTCAATGACGCAACCGTGGTAGAATTAATAACAAGATTGCCTTTTTATTAATTCATTAAGTATATTTGCAACTTAGGGAGACTCGGCATGGCATCATTTACATTGCAAGGCATCCCGGTTTCCCGCGGCATTGCGATTGGTCGCGCTCATCTGCTGCGACCGGCTGCGCTTGATGTCGAACATTATTTGATTGCCCAAGAGCAGGTGGAAGCCGAAGTATTGCGCTTGCAGGCGGCGTTGGCCGAGGTGCATAAAGAATTGCAAGCGATCTGGGCCGATTTGCCGGCCGATGCGCCGACCGAACTCGGTGCCTTTATCGACGTCCATGTGCTGATTCTGTCTGACCCTATGGTGTCGGAAGCCCCGCTCGATATTATCCGCAGCCGCCACTACAATGCCGAATGGGCGCTGGTGACTCAGGTCGATGAATTATCGGCCCAGTTCGATGAAATTGAAGATGAATATCTGCGCGAACGCAAAGCCGATATTCAGCAAGTCGCCGAACGCGTGCTCAAAGTCTTGACCGGCAGCGCACACGCCGTACCACGCGCCGAGGGCATCGATGAGCGCAGTGCCAATATGATCGTGGTCGCGCGCGATATTTCGCCGGCCGACATGATGCAGTTTCGCGATGCCGCCTTTGCCGGCTTTGTCACCGACGAGGGTGGCCAAAATTCGCATACTGCGATTGTCTCGCGTAGCCTTGGCATTGCTGCCGTAGTTGGCATGGGCAATGCTTCGCAATTGATCGACCAAGATGACTGGCTCATCATCGACAGCGATGCCGGCGTCGTGATCGTGGCCCCGACTTCGCAAGTGCTGGAACAGTACCGGGAACGCCAACTGCGGCTGCAAAAGCAGAGAAAAAAACTCGGCAAGCTGAAAAAAACCCCGGCCATTACCCAAGATGGGGTCGAAATCAGCTTGCTGGCGAATATAGAAATGCCCGAAGACGCCGCGTTGGCGCTCGAAGCCGGGGCCGCCGGCGTCGGCTTGTTCCGCTCCGAATTTTTGTTTATGGAACGCAGCGGCCATGAACATGTGCTGCCGACCGAAGAAGAACAATTTCTCGCTTATCGGCGTGCCGTCGAAGGCATGAAAGGGCGGCCGGTGACGATCCGCACGCTCGACGTCGGTGGCGACAAACCCTTGACCGCCAACGATCACTCGATACTCAACCCGGCGCTGGGTTTGCGTTCAATTCGCTATTGCTTATCGGAACCGCAATTATTCCTCACGCAATTGCGAGCGATCTTACGCGCTTCGGTGTTTGGCCCGGTAAAAATCCTCATCCCGATGATGGCGCATAGTTTTGAAGTCGATCAAACCTTGGCCTTGATCGCCCAGGCCAAAGCAGCGCTCGATGCCGAACACAAGCCCTATGACCGCGCCATTCCTATCGGTGCGATGATAGAAATTCCGGCGGCGGCGCTGGCGCTGCCACTGTTCATCCGCAAGCTCGACTTTCTCTCCATCGGTACCAATGATTTGATCCAATATACGCTGGCGATAGACCGGGCCGATCATGAAGTGGCCCACCTTTACGACGACTTGCATCCAGCTATACTGTTGCTGCTGCAAACTATCGTCAGTACCGCTAAAAAAGCCGCGATTCCGGTCTCTATTTGCGGTGGCATGGCCGGCGATCTGCGCCTGACGCGCTTGTTGATCGGCATGGGCTTTCGCGAACTGTCGATGCCGGCTGCTTTGCTGCCGGAAATTAAACAAGCGATTCTCAATACCAATTTGTCGGTGCTGGAACCCTATGTCAAAAAAATCTTGCGTAGCTACGAACCGCAACTGATTCGTGAAACTCTGGCGGCCATGGCGCTGGCTGAGGCCGAGAGCGAAATCGCGGCGCTGTAATCGGTCTGGCCGCATGCATAGTGTTTGACGGCTGCCGCTGATTTGGTTATCCTCGAAAGATTGCGCCGATTTGAAAATCAGCTTGCGGGCGCAGTTCGGACCTTGTCCGGACCATAAATACGGCTAAAGCGAGCTTGCATGGCTTCCATCGAGTCCCCCTTTTAGCCTTCCTTGAATTTTTTTAAACGAGAATTTCTCGATGGAAGTGTGTATGTCTGTTTCACCTCAATCGGTCGGTCCGGTCACGCCACAAGCGTGGTTCTTTGAAGAAGCGCTGCCGCTGCAGAGCGGTGCCGTCCTTGCCGCTTACACCTTGATGATAGAAACTTACGGCACCCTCAATGCTGAAAAGTCGAATGCGGT
This sequence comes from Undibacterium sp. 5I2, assembly GCF_035019605.1. NCBI lineage: Bacteria > Pseudomonadati > Pseudomonadota > Betaproteobacteria > Burkholderiales > Oxalobacteraceae > Undibacterium > Undibacterium sp. 5I2. The sequence continues at coordinate 74,789 of NZ_JASJVS010000013.1, forward strand.
GTTGATTTGTCATGCACTCAATGCCTCGCACCATGTGGCCGGCTATTATCCCGAGCAAACAAAAAACGTCGGTTGGTGGGATAACATGATCGGACCCGGCAAACCGGTTGATACCGATCATTTCTTCGTCATCGGCGTGAATAATCTTGGCTCGTGTTTCGGTTCCACCGGCCCCATGCATATCAATCCTGCCAGCGGCAAGCCCTATGGTGCCGATTTCCCGGTGGTGACGGTGGAAGACTGGGTGAATGCCCAGGCCCGCGTGGCCGACCGCTTCGGCATCGCTCAATTCGCCGCCGTCATGGGTGGCTCGCTTGGTGGTATGCAGGCGCTGGCTTGGAGCATTCTGTATCCACAGCGTTTACAACATTGCGTGGTGATTGCCTCGACGCCGAAATTATCGGCCCAGAACATCGCCTTCAATGATGTCGCGCGTCAGGCAATTCTGACCGATCCCGATTTTCACGGTGGTGATTTTTACGCCCATGGTGTGGTGCCACGCAATGGCTTACGGGTGGCACGCATGATCGGTCACATCACCTATCTGTCGAATGACGATATGGCGGAAAAATTTGGCCGTGATTTGAAATCTGACGATTACCAATTCGGCTTTGGCGTCGACTTCGAAATCGAATCGTATTTGCGCTATCAAGGAGACAAGTTCTCCGACTATTTCGATGCCAACACCTACCTGCTGATCACCAAGGCACTCGATTACTTCGACCCGGCCCGCCATACCGGCGGCGACTTACAGCGCGCGCTGGCCCAGACTGCCGCCAAATTCTTGCTGGTCTCGTTCTCCACCGACTGGCGCTTTGCGCCCGAGCGCAGCCGCGAAATCGTGCGCGCCTTGGTGAGTAACCAACGCACCGTCAGTTATGCCGAAATCGATGCGCCACACGGGCATGATGCTTTTTTGCTCGACGATCCGCGCTACCTGAATCTCATCGCCGCGTATTTTGCGCGCATTGCCACTGAGGTGGCTGGAAAGCCGACATGAATTTTTCTGAATTAAGCCGTCTGCGTCCTGACCTCGCCTTCATTGCCGATTGGATCAAACCACAGACCCAAGTACTCGATGTCGGTTGCGGCGACGGCGTGATGCTCGACTATTTGCAAACCGACCGCGCCTGCCATGGCTATGGCATCGAGATCGCCGACGACAAAGTGCTCGAATGCGCCCGTCGCCACATCAATGTGATCCAGCAGGATATGGAAAATGGCCTCGGCATGTTCGATGACAATGCCTTCGACACCGTGCTGTGTCTGTCCTCGTTGCAAATGATGAAGCATGTCGAACCGCTGTTGCGTGATATTGCGCGGGTCGGACGCGAAGCCATCGTCTCATTCCCGAACTTCGGTTACTGGCCGCACCGAACCGCGCTGTTGATGGGCAAGATGCCGGTGTCGAAAAGTCTGCCATACCAGTGGTACGACACACCGAATGTGCGCTGTGCAACGATCTATGATTTTTCCGATCTGGCGCAGGAAGTCGGGCTGGAAGTCATGGAATGTGTCGCGCTGCATGAGGGAAAACCGGTGACCTGGCTACCGAACTGGCGTGGCAGTTTGGCGGTATTTCGTTTGCGTAAGCTTCCTTCGCCGAAACGCGTGCAGTCCCTTTAAAACCGCCATATCGGCAGCATCTCAAACACTGCTTTGTACTATGATGGATTCATGATGAAATGCTCGACTTCTCTGCTGATAGGGCTGGCCGCTTGGCAGTTCGGTGCTACCGCACTGGCGCAGGAGCGCGCCGCTGACGACGGCGTTAAAGTCGGCAATATGTCGATGTTTCGCAAGCTGGCACCAACCGGCACCTTGGAAAAACAAGCGGCTGCCCAGTATGCCCAAACCATAGGGCAGGCGCAGCAACAACGCGCGCTCGGCCCCGATGACAATCAACAAGTTATACGTTTGCGGGCGATCGCCCAAAAACTCATTCCCTACACCGAGCGCTGGAACCCGCGCGCTTCCGGATGGAAATGGGAAATCAATTTAATTGCGTCGAAACAAGTTAATGCGTATTGCATGCCGGGTGGGAAAATCGCTTTCTATACCGGCATCCTCGATACCCTCAAACTCAGCGACGATGAAGTCGCCATCGTGATGGGCCATGAAATCGCCCACGCCTTGCGCGAGCATGGTGCCGAACGTGCCGGCAAAGCGGTGGTGGCGAATTTCGGTGTGCGTGTGGCCGAAGTGGTCGCCAGCGTCAAAGGTTATGACCCGTATCTGGCCGGGGCGCTGGCCGGTAAGGCCGCCAATGTTGGCATGCTGGCATTTTCGCGCCAAGATGAAAGCGAAGCCGATCTGGTCGGCCTCGACTTGGCCGCGCGGGCTGGTTACGATCCGCGCGCCGGTGTTGTGTTGTGGAAAAAAATGGCGATGGTCAACAAGAGCGCGCCGCCCCAATGGTTGTCTACCCATCCGGCCGGCGATAGCCGGATTGCTGCCATTACGCGCCATTTGCCCGAAGTCATGCCCTTGTATCTCCACTCGAAAGGGCTGTCGGCCACGGCCATCGCGCCTTATCGTAGCAATGTCAAAGGCATCACGCCGGTGTCGTATCCTTGAGGGGATAGAGCCTTGAAGCACTTTCTTAGCATGAAATCCCCGACATTGCCGTAAATCTCCTTACCGTTCGACCGAAAAAAATGCCCTGTGTGGCGTTTTTTTCACACCTGCGCACCCCCGCCGCTTGTGTCATCAACCCTTCATAATTTAATGTAACACTGCGTCGGCTTATGAATCAGTCCGTTCATTGTTCGAGCTCCGTAGTGATGAAAGTTCGAGCCTGTGCTTTTTTTTGCGAAAAAAAGCAAACGATTGCGCGTCCACATTTTTTCTCGCGTAACGATGGACGCAAGCACCATTTAAGGCCTGAGCCCGGCCCAGGTTTTTACCGATTTTATTTATTTCCGTCATTCATCAGGAGCAGTTCATGAAACAATCCACCATCTCGTCGACGTTCAAGCCGCGTCTATCGCTGCTGGCCGTCGCCTGCCAATTGGCGTGTCTGAGCTTTAGCCCGGCGTATGCGCAGCAAAGCGATAGCAATAACGATCCGGTCGATTCCAAACAAGTCACCATCACCGGCAAAAAAGTCGGCATGGGCTTGATGGTGCAAGAAAATGCGCCAAAAGCACGCAGCACCATCAATGCCGAAGAATTGACGAAACTGCGTCCGACCGGCAATGCTTACCAAGCCTTGGAACTCATGCCTTCGGTAAACAGCTACAACTACGATGCGACCGGTCTGTTCGGCGGTGGTTTGACACTGCGCGGCTTTAACAGCGATCAAATCGGCCTGACCATCAACGGCGTGCCAGTCAATGATTCCGGTTCCTTCTCGGTGTTCCCACAAGAATTCGTCGACCAAGAAAATACCTGCACCCAATTCGTGACACAAGGTTCGACCGACGTTGATTCACCACAAATCGGCGCGACCGGCGGCATCATCGGCATCACCACCTGTGATCCGTCCAAGGAAAAGAATTTCCGCGTCATGCAAACGGTGGGTGAACTCAATATGTGGAAAACCTACATGCGCTATGACACCGGCCTGTTGGCCGATGGTAAAACCCGCATTTTCGTTTCCGCCTCGCAAGCGATGGCCGACAAATTCAAAGGCCAGGGCGGTGCGGATCGCAAGCACGTCGATATCGGCTTCCGTACCGATTTTGATCGCTTCAACTCGATCAACGGTACGTTGCTCTACAACCGCGCCATCAACCAAAACATCAGCACCTTCAACCTGGCCGATCTGGCCAAGAATGGTTACACTTACGATTATTCGACCAGCTTCATCGGTCACAGCGCCGCCACACCAGGCACGGCCGGCAGCGATGTCAATCAAGCCAATGCCGATTCGTATTACAAGCTGACACAAAACCCGTTTGAAAACATCATCGCCTCAGTCACGGCTAAATTCCGTATCGGCGAAAATACCGACATCAAAATCCTGCCTTACTACTGGTATGGCTATGGCACCGGCGGTGTGCAGCAACGTTTGCAGAATGAGGGCACCTTCCTCAATTCTGCCACCCATACCAATACTGCTTCGGTCGATTTGAACGGTGATGGCGATGCCAAAGACAAGGTCATCGTTGCCAGCGGCAGTGTGACGCGCACTAATCGTCCCGGCATCACTGCCTCGATATTGCATAACCACGACAACCACCAATTGTTGGCTGGTTTCTGGATCGAACGCGCGACCCAAGACCAATACGGACCGATGAACTTGGTCAATGCCAACGGCAGTCCTACTGATATCTGGCTCAAACAGGGCCTGATCCTGCGCCCGGACGGCACACCGTTCCAAGCGCGTGATTCGAAAACCATCAGCACGGCTTACCAATTCTTTGCCCAAGACACGATCAGCCTGCTCAATGACAAACTGAGCCTCAACATTGGCTTGCGTGCGCCGACCATGAAGCGCGACTTCACCAACTACGCCAATGAAGGCATCACCAATTCCAGTGCCAGCAATACCACTGCAGCCGGTGCCATCAACCAAGCCGGTTACACCTACAATATCAAACGTACTTACTCCGAATTGCTGCCGCAATTCGGTCTCAAGTATCAGATCGACAACAACAACCAAGTCTTCGCCAGCCTGGCCAAGAACATGAAAGCGCCGCCGAATTTCATCTACCAAACTTCGGGTAACGTAGTCGTCGCCACCACCGGCCCGACTGCCGGTACCGCGAGCTTGCCAGTCGATGTCAAGGCTGAAACCTCGTATAACCTCGATCTCGGCTACCGTCTGCAGAATGACAAAATCACGGCCCAAGCCACCGTGTATGCAGTCGACTTCCGCAATCGCCAAGCGACTGCCTATGATCCGACCACGCAATTAAGCAGCCTGACCAGCGTTGGTAAGGTCAGTGCCAAAGGTGTCGAACTGGAATTGGGTAATACTCCCGTCAACGGCTGGTCGTTCTACAGCTCGCTCGGTTACATCAGCACCGAAATCAAAGACAATCTGATCGTCAGTTCAACGGCCGTGTTGCCGACGGCTGGCAAACAGATGACGCTGACACCGAACTGGAAAGCCGGCTTGAGTGCGCAATATGAAACCGGTGCCTGGTATACCCGTTTGAAAGCCAAATTCACCGGCAAACAATGGGCCACCATGACCAATGATGAATTGGTTCCGGCTTACACTTTGCTCGACTTTGATGCCGGTTACCAGTTCCCGAATGCCGGTATTTTCAAAAAGCCGACCATTCGTCTCAATGTCAGCAATATCACTAACAAGCAGTACCGTGATCCATCGAGCTTCAACATCACCAATGCACTGCCTTACGGTACCGCCAGCGGCAAAAGCGTGTTTTACTATCTGGGTGCGCCACGCTTTACGTCCGTTACTGTGTCGGCAGATTTCTGACCTGATGCGATAACATGACGTCGTGCTGGCACGACGTCGGTTTGACATGGGGAACGTTGATTTCAAGGTCTGCCACGCGGCGCGTGTTGCAGACCTTTTTTGTTTGATTTTTTAATCAAGGAGCAGGCCAGATGTTTTCTTCACGTACTTGCTTGGGCTTGGCTTTCAGTTTGGCGCTGTGTGCCAGTGCCAGCGCCCAAGGCGATTTGCGCACCGTCACGATTTTCAGCATCAATGATTTCCATGGCAATTTACAAGCGAGCCAGCCCCTGCCTTACCTGGCCAAGCCCGGCGATTCCACCGCAGCCGGCACCGCAGCGGCCATACCGGCCGGCGGCTATGCCTATTTGGCCGCCAAGCTCAAACAACGACGCGCAGCCGTCGATGCCAGCATCGTCGTTGCCGCCGGTGATTTGATCGGTGCCGCACCGATGGGCTCGGCCTTGCTCAAGGATGAACCGACGCTGCTGGCGATGAACCGACTTGGTCTCAGCCTGAGTGCGGTCGGCAACCACGAATTCGACGCCGGCACGGCTGAATTGCAGCGCAAAATTAACGGCGAGTGTCCGGCCGGCGTGTGTGCCTACCGCGATTTTCATGGTACTGAGTTCAGCTATTTGGCTGCCAATATCCATGCCCAGGGCAGCACTGAGCCTTGGCTCGCACCGTATCAAATACGCCAGGTCGGCGATGTCCGCATCGGCTTTATCGGTGCTGTGACGGCCACGGTACCGCAACTGGTAGCCGGCGATGCCGTGGCCGCTTTGCGTTTCGCACCGGAAGCGGCCAGCATCAATCGTTACGTGCCGGAATTGCAAAAACAAGGGGTCGACGCCATCGTCGTGTTGCTACACGAAGGTGCCAAGTATCCCGGTCCGGCCAACGATCCCAGTTATCTGTGCCCGGGTTTGCAAGGGCCTTTACTGGCCATCAGTAAAGAGTTGGATCCGGCTATCAGCCTGGTCGTCTCCGGCCATACCCATCAAGCCTACACGTGCAAGCGTGATGGCCACTTGCTGGTGCAAGGCTTGAGCGCCGGCGCTTACCTGACCGAAACCAGCCTGACCATAGATCGCCGGCAGCATCGTGTGATTGCCAGTTCCGCCGTCAACCATTTGATTGACCAGACCACGATCACGCCCGACCCGCAAGCGCAAGCCTTGGTCGAGCAGGTGGCGGCGCAAACCGCGACACTGCGCTTACGTCCGGTAGCCAGTTTGAGCCAGCCGATTCTGCGTGCTTCGCGCGGGCAGAACTTCGACAGTGCGCTCGGCAATGTGATTGCCGATGCCCAATTAGACTACGCACAGCAACACGGTCCGACCGATCTGGCCTTCATGAATGCCGGCGGCATCCGCGCCGACTTACCGGCCGGTGCGCCTATCAGTTATGCCGACGTGTACGCGACCCAGCCATTCAACAACCAACTGGTACGCATGCAATTGAGCGGGGCGCAGATCAAGGACTTACTCGAACAGCAAATGAAATTACCGGAACAACCGCAAAAACTGTTCTCCGCCGCGAATTTGCGGTATCGCTGGAACCCACAAGCAGAGCCGCAACAAAGGATCAGTGCGGTGCAAATTGCCGGCGTGCCGCTTGACGTGACACGCACTTATTCGGTCGTCGCCAATAGCTTTCTGGCTGGCGGCGGCGATGGCTTTGACGTATTCAAGCAGGGCCGCGAACGCCAATTGATCGGCAGTGATCTCGAAGCGCTGTTGGCTTATTTGAGCAAACACGGTGCAGGCTTGGCAAAGCTTGAACTTGATCGGGTGCAGCGCGTGTTGCCGTAATCAGAAGGGGGCGGGGTGTACGACACTGTGGCAGATTTTTTCCACTCTCGATGAGCTATATAGTCAGAATAATGAAATAGGGAGCTTGATGATGCCTATCTGGCAAATGCAAGACGCCAAAGCCAAGTTATCGGAAGTACTTAAGTGTGCCGCCAGTGAAGGGCCGCAAAGCATTACCGTGCACGGTCAAGCGGTGGGCGTGGTACTCTCTCAGGCCATGTTTGCGCGACTGAGCGGCAATCAACAGTCCTTGCTTGACTTCATGCGCCAGTCCCCCCTTGTATGATATGGATGGCATCGATCTTGAGCGCGACCCAAGTGTCAGCCGTGAGGCCGCATTGTGCCATTAGGCTTGGTCAACCTTTGGCTTAGTCGGTGATGTAAGCCTAGGGAAGCGCAGATTTAATCGCTGTGGAATTGTCCGTTGCCAATGAGGATGCAATGAAAGGCAACGCAGCAGTGCGCCTCAGTGGCGACGAACAAACCGCTTGGATTAAATCTGCGCTTCCCCGGTTTAGTCTGGCAACTCCAGGTCAGGACGGCCCCGTAAGCATGCGGCTTTTTTTCTTTTCCGTAGTGCTTCAACACTTGGGTTATGTTTAAAATGCGTCAGCAAATTTATTTTTTGCAGTCGTGACAATTCTGAGCGACGAATCGCTTTAGGCCATTTCGCTACGGCGGTACTTACCGTATCTGCTATGACCTTGGATAAGGCTTTCTCAGGAATGCCAAGAAAATTGGCAAGTCTGCGAACTATAGCCGGAAGCAATTTTTCACGTTCTTTGCTATCAGGGAAGAACTTCAATCCATTCCCCTCACCAGCAAGATACCCGGAGTAGGCGACGATATCGTACGTGGGCGAAAGACAGGGGGCGGTAGCTGTCTCATACAGCAGTGAGAAATTCTTCACATGCGCATCAAAGTTGCCGATCATTTCATCAAAAATCTGACTAGCGTTTGAAACCCCGGCCTTCAGAGGCTGTCGCAAAAGGGTAGTGTAGTGGTCAAGTTATTTCGGACACATCAATAGGTTTTTTTTCTGCCATTTCTTTTTCGTAAATCATGGGCGGC
>NZ_JASJVS010000014.1:0-78250 GCF_035019605.1 Undibacterium sp. 5I2
GTTCGTGGTTAACTGAAAATGCCAGATATGATCGTGTTTTCAGCGCTGAAAACGACACTGGGTTCCCGCCAAAAGCACGCGGGAATGACGAGGTATACGGTGTTTCAGGTTTAAAAACGCGTCCATCAGGCTTTTGCGACAGCCTCTGAACGACGGGGTTTTACGCGCAAATCCGATAAATTGAATCCGGCAGCAATCGCCGCTGCGCTCCATTGGAAAGCCGCCACTTTTTCACTATCCACCCAGATGCACTCTCCAAGCAGCAGCGGTTTGGCGGTGGCACCGAAATCCAAATGCACTGCCAGTCGTTTGCTCATAGCCGCGCTCTGACACGTGAAGCCGTGGCACGGGCCGCCTCGATGCGCTCAATTTCATCGAGCGTTTGCGCTTGCGGTTGACAACTTTCCCATACGCCGCGTGCCAAATTCAAAGCCTGCACCACTTTGAGGAAGGTGATCAATTCGACTTTGCCGCCACCTTCCAAATTTTTAATCGCTTGCACGCTGGCACCGCTTGCCAGCGCTAAGTCTTCTTGGCGCAAACCGCGCGCCGCGCGCGCCAGTCGCAAGTTCTTTCCTATGCCGGAGGCCAACTCGGGGGCGCTCATCAGTTCGCAGATCATGGCTTTCCTTGAATCTCTTATTTACCAGATTAAGTATAGCAGCTCTTAGGAAAGCTACAATCAAGAGGATGAACGTTCGCACGCGACTCCCAGGAGTCTGTCGGGCTTAGGAGTAATCGGCTGCAAAATCGCTTCGATTCCTTCAGTCCGACAGACTCCTAGTAATCTCTGAACTTGATTTCCGGAAAAACCATCACCGCCACAAAGCCCTTGTGATCATGGTTGTAGATACGCAAGCGACCGCGATGACGGCGCACGATGCGGTCGACGATCGCCAGTCCCAGTCCGGAACCATTGGCTTGGCTGCGTGAAGCATCGGCGCGGGTGAAGGGCTTGAGTAATTTATTGAGATCGTCACCCGGGGCACCCTCTCCATAATCGCGAAAACTGATCAGTATGCCTTGCTTTTTACCTTTGTTTTTATACGAGCATTGAATCTCGATAACGGTATTCAATTGGTCCGGGTTTTTGCCGTAGCGGCAGGCATTTTCGATCAGATTGCTGAATAAGCGGCGCAATTCGGTGGCGTTGCCAGCGATATGCAAATCCTCGGCCAGTGCGCTGTGGATGTGCAGGTAATTCACTCGTGAATACTCAGAGACTAATTGCGCCAGTAATTGGCCGATATTGATTTGTTGGAAACGCAGACTCTCTATCGGCTTGGCATAATCGAGGAATTGATTGATGATTTCATCCATCTGGGCTAAATCGGCTTGCATGCCGGTGCGCGCCGCATCGTCGACGACCGCCATTTCCACTTCGAGTTGCATGCGTGCTAAGGGCGTGCGCAGGTCATGGGAAATGCCGGCCAAAATGATGCTGCGGTCGACATCGATGCGCGCTAAATCGGCCACCATGTGGTTGAAGCTGGCATTGGTGTCGCGAATTTCTTTGAGTCCGCGTTCCGGTAGTAGCGGTGGTTGCCGGCCTTGTGCCAGCAGGCGCGAGGCGCGGCTCAGGCGTGACAGCGGCTCGTTGATCAGTTTCGAACTGGCGGCCGCACCGAGTAGGGTGACGAGCAGGGTGGCAAACGCCCAACCCAGAACGGGCATCGTAAACGGTGGCTCAACCCGGTCTTCTTCCAAGCGCAGCCAATACGGGTCACCCTCGATATCAATGCTGACCCAAAAACCGCTGATACCGTTGACCGCGCGCGCGAAGCGGGTGGCCTGACCCAGCTTGGTTTTGAGCAGTGCGCTCAACTCTATGAAAAACGCGCTGGCTTCGGCGGCTTCAACGGTGTCGCCGTCGCGCAGAAAATAAATTCGTATGCCTTCGTTATTGGCCAAATCATGCAGTAGTGCGCGCCGCTGTTCCGGTGCCGCATGCGTCAGTGCCGAGCGCGTGATGGTCGCAATCGATACAATTTGCGTACTCAATTGCTGCGCCCGTGGCGAGCGCTCCAGGCTACGAAAGCTGAGTAGCCAGAATGCCATGCTGACGATGACCAAACATACCAGCATGAAGAAGGTGCGCCAGAACAGGCCGCTGCCTAACCATGTCAAGCTGTTGAGGTAAGAACGCATGCTACTGCGTGTTAGTTTTTATGGGCATCGGGAATGAAAACGTAACCGAGCCCCCACACTGTTTGTATGTAGAGCGGATTGGAAGGGTCGGGTTCGATTAATTTGCGCAGGCGAGAAATTTGCACGTCAAGGCTGCGATCAAACACTTCATATTCGCGTCCGCGCGCCAGTTCCATCAATTTTTCGCGCGACAGCGGTTGCCGTGCATGGCGCGCAAACACTTTGAGTACCGAGAATTCGCCGGTCGTCAGCGCCACGGTATCTTGCTTCTTTTTCAGTGTGCGGGTTGCCAGATCGAGAACGAAATCGCCGAAAGCGAAGCTTTGCGCGCCTTCCGAGGGGGCACCCGGCAATTCATCGGGGGCTTTGCGGCGCAAGACGGCATTGATGCGGGCCACCAGCTCGCGCGGATTGAATGGTTTAGGCAGATAATCATCGGCACCCATTTCCAAGCCGATGATGCGATCGACTTCATCGCTTTTCGCCGTCAGCATGATGATCGGTGTTTTATCACCGGCACCGCGCAGACGGCGGCAAATGGCCAAGCCATCTTCGCCTGGCAACATCAAATCGAGCACCAGCATGTCGTAGCGTTCGCGTATCCATAATTTATTCATGGCTTGCGCATTTTCCGCGCCGACCACTTGAAAACCTTGTTCGGTCAAGTAGCGGCGTAATAATTCACGCAAGCGCACATCATCATCAACGACCAGAATTTTTGCTTTTGGTGGGGAAATGGCGGGAGGGCTGCCGGTGTCAGAGAGGGGTGGGTGATTTTGCATGCGAATATCTTACTGGCATCGCTGATACTTGGAAACCGCTTAATGGCGAGGCTTACAAATTGTTACACATGAATTGTTACATTTTGCCTGTGAAAAACCCCTCCCGCAAACAGCGGGGAGGGGGCGGCGCTGTTGAATTACGCTAAATCAAAACGGTCGAGCTGCATCACTTTATGCCATGCGGCGACGAAGTCGCGCAAGAACGTCGCTTCGCCATCGGCACTGGCATACACTTCCGCCAGCGCGCGCAGTTGCGCATTTGAGCCGAACACTAAATCGACCACGGTGGCAGTCCATTTCAACTGACCGCTGGCACGATCGCGCCCTTCCAAGACGCCGGTTGCGGCAGCGGGGCGCCAGACGGTAGCCATATCGAGCAGGTTGAGGAAGAAATCATTGCTCAAGCTTTCCGGTTTATCGGTCAATACGCCGTGTGCGACTTGTCCCGTATTGGCGTTCAAGACACGCATGCCGCCGATCAAAGCCGTCATTTCCGGCGCACTTAAAGTCAGTTGCTGCGCCTTGTCAATCAATAAGGCCGCAGCGGCCGATTCGAAACCGGGACGCACGTAATTTCGGAAGCCATCGGCAGCGGCTTCGAGCACGGCAAATGATTCGACATCGGTTTGCGCTGGCGTGGCATCCATGCGCCCTGAGGTAAATGGCACGCTGAGCACGTGGCCGGCTTTGGCTGCCGCACTTTCGATGGCGGCAGCGCCACCCAATACAATCAGGTCGGCCAAGGAAATCTGCTTGCCATCGGTTTGCGCAGTATTGAATGCCTGCTGTATCGCTGTGAGTTTCGGTAAGACTTCGGCCAATTGTTGTGGTGCATTGGCTTCCCAGTCTTTTTGCGGAGCCAGCGCGATCCTTGCGCCATTGGCGCCGCCGCGTTTGTCGCTGCCGCGAAAGCTCGCCGCAGCGGCCCAAGCGGTATTGACCAACTGGCTGATCGACAGGCCGCTGGTGAGTAATTGCGACTTTAACTGGAGCAGATCTTGCGGGTCGACCAAGCGATGGTTCAGCGCTGGAATCGGATCTTGCCACAGCAAAACTTCGTGCGGCACCAAGGGGCCGAGTAAGCGCGCTGCCGGGCCCATGTCGCGATGGGTTAATTTGTACCAAGCGCGGCTGAAGGCCGTGGCGAATTCTTGCGGATTGGCTTGAAAACGTTTGGCAATGACTTGATACGCCGGATCGACACGCAAGGCGATATCGGCGGTCGTCATCATAGGCGCATGGCGGCGGCTGGCATCATGCGCATCCGGTACCGTGGTTTTAGCGGCCGGATCGGTCGGGGTCCATTGATGGGCGCCGGCCGGGCTCTTGCATAATTCCCATTCATAGCCGAACAAGGTGTCGAAATAGCTGTTGTCCCATTGGGTAGGGGTGGCAGTCCACGCACCTTCTATGCCGCTGGTAATGGCATATACGCCACTACCGTTGCCTAAGCTGTTTTTCCAGCCCAAGCCTTGCTCTTCGATCGGGGCCGCTTCCGGTTCCGCACCGACTCGCGCCACATCACCGGCACCATGGGCCTTGCCGAAGGTGTGGCCACCAGCCACCAGGGCTACCGTTTCTTCATCATTCATCGCCATACGCGCAAAGGTTTCGCGGATGTCGCGCGCCGAACCGAGTGGGTCGGGTTGACCGTCCGGACCTTCCGGATTGACGTAGATCAAACCCATCTGTACCGCCGCCAGCGGCTGAGCCAAATCGCGCTCACCGCTGTAGCGCTGCTCTGTCATCCAAGCGGTTTCGGCACCCCAGAAGGTCGCGTCGTCCGGCTCCCAGATATCTTGGCGGCCGCCGGCAAAGCCAAAGCTCGGGCAGCCCATCGATTCCAGTGCCACGGTGCCGGCTAATACGATCAAATCAGACCAAGACAGTGCTTGGCCGTATTTTTGCTTGATCGGCCAGAGTAAGCGCCGTGCCTTATCGAGGTTGCCATTATCAGGCCAACTATTGAGTGGCGCGAAGCGCTGCGCGCCACCGGCCACACCGCCGCGGCCATCGCTGACGCGATACGTGCCGGCACTGTGCCACGCCATGCGGATGAAAAATGGGCCGTAGTGGCCATAATCGGCCGGCCACCAAGGCTGCGAATCCGTCATCAAGACATGCAGATCGGCGATGACGGCAGCCAGATCGAGTTGCTTGAAGGCCGTGGCGTAATCGAAGTCGGCTGACATGGGGTTGGCACGCGGCGATTGTTGATGCAGAATTTTCAGATTCAATTGATCGGGCCACCAACTGGCGTTGCTGGGGGTGCCGGCGACGGCATTCTTACCTGCACTGTGGTTGAACGGACATTTTTCTTCATTTGACATGCTAGACTCCGGTGATAAGTGGCGGTGGGACTACTCCATGAAAGGCATGATGCATCTTAGGTCGACAATGACTGAAACGCTACTTAATTGAAATGATCGAATCGATTTATTTTAACTATAACGAAATGCCCGAGTAGCGTCTCAGCGCCTGACTCAGGTGAAGCGCTGACTCGGGAGTGGGTGAGGAGCCTGACGGCTCGATATACTGTGGCATCTCTAAGAGTGACTGTTTCGCGAACGCATAGGTTCCCGAGTTCAAAGACATTTTATGCAAATGATCACAGGCAATTTTAAGTTGGCGCTGGTACGCGGCGGTGTTTCCGCATAGAATCGTAGGCGTGCCGATTCACTGCGCGCCTCCTGATGTGGTTTTGCTGCACAGGATATTTCTGCCCATCCTATACAGGCTTGCTGACCGCATGAAACCAGTTGTTTGTGTCCGTGCTCTGTTTTACATTGTGCTGGTTTGGCTGACGATGGTGCCAGTCCTGTGTTGGTCGGCGCATGCTGGTCGGCACATGGCTGGCGGCAGTCAAACCGAAAAAGCGCCGCATAAGCCGCTACCGACTTGTGCTTCAGACCGGAAGGGTGGGGCGGGGGCATGTGAGGCTAGCCACGCCGAGGTGAGTAAAGCGGCGGCCAGCAAAGCGCAATTAGATGCCGATCAGAGGCAGATGCTGCGCGAGCAAATCCGCCAGAGCGAACAAGAATTGCCGCGCCCGCGGCATTGAGGGACGTGGCGCTGCCTTAACGGCGATGCTGCTTCATGATTTTTTGTTGCTCACGCTGCCAGTCGCGTTCTTTTTCAGTGTCGCGTTTGTCATGCTGCTTTTTACCCTTGGCCAAGCCGATCTGACATTTGATCCGACCTTTGACGAAGTGCATGTTCAGCGGCACCATGGTGTAGCCGGAACGTTCTACCTTGCCAATTAATTTACTGATTTCTGCCGCATGCAACAATAACTTGCGCGTGCGTACAGAGTCGGGGTGGATGTGGGTGGAAGCAGTAGGTAGCGCGCCTATGTGCGCGCCGAACAAGAAAATCTCGCCATCGCGGACGATGACATAGGCTTCTTTGAGTTGCAGGCGACCCGCGCGTATGGCTTTGACTTCCCAGCCTTGCAGTACGACGCCGGCTTCGAATTGTTCCTCGATAAAATAGTCGTGGAATGCTTTTTTATTATCAGCAATGCTCATGAGGGTGAAAATTTGGTTACTCGTCGTCGCAAATTTGCTTCGGCGATGGGGGTGACTCGGTTAAAATGCGAACCTGTGATTCTACCAAATGGTTACCTGAGATGGCAGTCGTACATAAAACAGTTTTCGTCGCTTACAGTGCTGCACAGATGTTCGCTCTCGTGGACGAGGTCGAAAAATATCCTGAATTTTTGCCTTGGTGTGGCGGCGTCACGGTAGTTGAGCGCTCAGAGACACATCTTACCGCGACTTTGGCGATAAATTATCACGGCATCAAGCAAAGTTTCACCACCCGTAATCAGAACCAAGCACCGCACACGATGGAAATGAGCTTGGTCGACGGCCCGTTCCGGCAATTGAGCGGCTGCTGGAAATTCAGCGAATTGCGCGCCGATGCCTGCAAAATCGAATTTGATCTCAGCTACGAATTTTCCAGTAAATTATTGGAACATTTGATCGGCCCGGTATTTGGCAAGATCATCAACAGCTTTGTCGATTCGTTTTGCGCCCGCGCCGATAAAGTCTACGCGTGAGTACCGCACTCGTGCAGGTGCAAGTTTGTTATTGCGCCCAGTCTGGCTATCGCTTGCTGGATTTGGAACTGCCTGCTGGTGCTACGCTGGCCGAGGCAGTCCAGGCCAGCGGCATCCTTGCGCTGTATCCCGAATTGACCATCGGCACTTGGACATATGGCGTGTTCGGCAAATTGAAGCCGCTCGATGCGCTACTTCATCACCTCGACAGAGTTGAAATTTACCGCCCTTTGTCGGCCGATCCTATGGAAGCGCGCCGCCGCCGGGCCGCCAAACAGCTGGCCGCCCGCACTTAGCAATCCGCCAAATGCTTTTTCACTGCTTCGCTTTCTTTTTGCCGTTCGGCATCGTCGAGGAAGTTACGTTGTCCATTTTTATCAGTACGCACGATGCGCGAGCCACCATCGAGGGACTGTTGATATGATCGGGCGCGCTCACAATTTTGTTTTTTATTATCAGCTAATTGTTGATCGGCTGCCGCTTTGCGGTCTTTCTCGGCTTGCTCGACGCGCCGTTTGTTGTAATCTTCATTGCGGCTGGACAAAGTTGCTGGCGTTGGTTTCGCCTCCGGCTCGGCCGCCTTGCTGGCTAAGCTATTACTTTGATTCTTGAGAATTTTTTTGCTGGCGATCGAAGCTGGTGGTGGGGTATCGGTAAATTGCTTGACGCCTTTCTCGTCTACCCAGACATACTGAGCGCTTGCATTAGCGCAACTAAGCATGAAAAGCACAGAAAACAGGCAGCGGCCGGTGTTGGACATAAGAAGTCTCGTTAAAAAATAATCAAAAGATGCAAGAGTTTTACACGCACAGAGACTAGACGGCAAGTTTTCTGTATAATTTGCTTTTGCGCCTATAGGAAATAGTATGCGTCTACTACAAAAAGCACTCACATTTGACGATGTGCTCCTCGTTCCAGCTTATTCAGACATCTTACCAAAAGATACTTCGCTCGCTACCAAGCTGACGCGAAATATCGATATCCGTATCCCTTTGATATCCGCCGCGATGGATACCGTCACCGAAGCCCGGCTCGCAATTGCCATGGCTCAAGAGGGCGGCATCGGTATCATTCACAAAAACATGACGGCCAAAGAGCAAGCGCGCGAAGTGGCCAAGGTCAAGCGTTTTGAATCGGGCGTCTTGCGTGATCCTATCACCATCCCGCCGAGCATGAAGATTCGCGAAGTCATCGCCTTATCTCAGCAACATGGCATCAGTGGTTTCCCTGTCGTCGAAGGTAACACCGTCGTCGGTATCATTACCAACCGCGATTTGCGTTTCGAAGAAGAACTCGACGCCGAAGCGCGCGCCAAAATGACGCCGCGAGAAAAATTGGTCTACGTCGATGAAGCGGCCGATTTGTCCGAAGCCAAGCGTTTGATGAATAAACACCGTCTCGAACGTGTGTTAGTGGTCAATGCTGCCTTTGAATTGCGCGGCCTCATCACAGTAAAAGATATCCAAAAATCGACCGAACATCCGTTTGCCTCCAAAGATGAACACGGCAAACTGCGCGTCGGCGCGGCTGTCGGCGTCGGTGCTGACAACGAAGAGCGCGTTGATTTGCTCTCCAAAGCTGGGGTCGATGTGATCGTGGTCGATACCGCGCATGGTCACTCCAAAGGCGTGCTCGACCGGGTACGTTGGGTAAAAGATAATTATCCGCACATTCAAGTTATCGGTGGCAATATTGCCACCGCAGCAGCAGCGCTGGCGCTGGTCGAGCATGGTGCGGACGCGGTCAAGGTCGGTATCGGTCCCGGCTCGATCTGCACCACGCGCATCGTCGCTGGTGTGGGCGTGCCGCAAATTTCTGCGATTGCCAATGTCGCCAATGCACTCAAAGGCACGGGCGTGCCGTGTATCGCCGATGGTGGTGTACGTTTTTCCGGCGATGTCTCGAAAGCGTTGGCAGCTGGTGCCTCAACCGTGATGATGGGCAGCATGTTTGCCGGTACTGAAGAAGCGCCTGGTGAAGTCATCTTGTTCCAAGGACGCAGCTACAAATCGTATCGCGGCATGGGTAGCCTCGGCGCTATGGCCGATGGTTCGGCTGATCGTTACTTCCAAGATGCCTCCAACAATGCCGACAAACTGGTACCAGAAGGCATAGAAGGCCGGGTTCCTTATAAAGGCAGCGTCTTGGCGATTTTGTATCAACTCGTCGGTGGCGTCCGTTCTTCCATGGGTTACTGTGGTTGCGCTTCGATTGACGACTTGCATACCAAGGCCGAATTTGTCGAAATCACTTCGGCCGGCATGCGCGAATCGCATGTCCATGATGTGCAAATTACCAAGGAAGCACCGAACTACCGTGCCGATTGATCGCCGTTTGACTGCGCGCCCTTAGGGCCGAGGAGAATAGCATGTCAGCCAGTGCTGAGAGCGCCAGTTCCACTACCATACTTTTCGCCAACTCCGGGATGGAACGGATGTTGAATGAAAAGTTCGAAGCGAAGATCAGCCGCTTCGAACGCATGGGTGTGCAACTGTTCGCCGTGGCCAATTGCTTTGTTTCGTTCGGCCATGTCAGCGGCCGTTCCGGTGGCAGTGGCCGTTCGATCACCGAGATGGAAGCCGGGTTTTCCGACAGCTTGGCTTTGTCGGAAGAGTTTGTCGTGGTGCCGGATTTAGCGGCCAACGAACATTTTGCCAGCCATCGCGGCGTCGTCGGCGTGCCCTACATTCGCTTTTACGTGTCGTATCCGATTTACGCGCAGGATGGCAAGCTGATCGGCTGCATCCGCCTGCTCGATTATCAGGTGCGCACGATGAGCGAGGCGCAGCATTTGTTATTGACCGATTTAGCGATCGTGATCGAGCGCGAACTGGCCTTGGGTCTGATATATCAGCAGCAAATCGAACTGCTCAAAGAGAACCGCCAACTCAAGCGTGAATCGCTGCTTGATCCGCTGCTCGGGACTTGGAATAAAACCGCCATCCTGCGCTCTTTGCGCATCGAGCTCGATCGCTGTAACAAGGCCCGTAAACCCTTGTCACTGCTGTTAGTGTATCCCGATCAGCTCGATGCGGTACGGGCCCAGTATGGCATGGCGCTCAGCGATCAGATTTTGATACGCACGGTCAGCCGCATACGCTCATGCATACGACCGTTTGATGCCTTGGGCCGTTACGGCAGCGACCAATTGTTGGTGGTCTTGCCCGGCGCTTCGCATCTGGTGGCCACCGCGGTAGCCGAGCGAATACGCTTGGCCATCACGATGCACCCCGAAGTAATAGGTAATACAGCAACTGCAATGACGATTTGTGCCGGGTTGGCAGCGAGCGACATTTTTCCCGACATCGATCCTGAAACATTCATCAGCCTGGCTGAACAAGCCCTGCTCTCTGCGAGGAATGCAGGAAACAATACGGTGGTTCAGGCCAAGCCCGACCATCCTGACATGATAATTTGATTTTATGCACTCTAAAATTCTGATTCTGGACTTCGGTTCACAAGTGACCCAATTGATTGCTCGTCGTGTGCGCGACGCCGGCGTGTTTTCTGAAGTGCATCCGTATGATGTCAGCGATGAATTCATTCGTAACTATGGTGCTGCCGGCATCATCCTCTCGGGCGGCCCCAACAGCGTCACCGATGGCGATACCCCGCGCGCACCGCTGGCGGTGTTCGATGCCGGCGTGCCGGTACTCGGCATTTGCTACGGCATGCAAACCATGGCCGCACAATTGGGTGGCAAAGTGGAAAACGGCACGGTGCGTGAATTCGGCTACGCCGAAGTGCGCGCGCGCGGCCATACCGCGCTGTTTGATGGCATTCATGACTTCGTCACGGCCGAAGGCCATGGCATGCTCAAGGTCTGGATGAGTCACGGCGACAAGGTCAATGACATGCCGCCCGGTTTCAAACTCATGGCCTCGACCGACAATTGTCCGATCGCCGCAATGGCCGATGAAGCACGGCGTTTTTATGCCGTTCAATTTCATCCGGAAGTCACGCACACTCTGCAAGGCGAAGCCATCATCGCCCGCTTCGTGCATCAAATTTGCGGCTGCCAATCCGATTGGAATATGCCCGATTACATCGCCGAAGCGGTCGCGTCGATTCGTGCCCAAGTCGGCAGCGATGAAGTGATCCTCGGTCTCTCCGGCGGGGTCGACAGCAGTGTCGCCGCGGCGCTGATACACCGTGCCATCGGCGACCAATTAACCTGCGTCTTCGTCGACCATGGCTTGCTGCGTCTCGACGAAGGCAAGATGGTGATGGAAATGTTTGCCAACAACCTCGGCGTGAAAGTCATCCACGTCGATGCCACGGCCCAGTTCATGGGTCACTTGGCCGGCGTCGCCGATCCGGAAGCCAAACGCAAAATCATCGGCCGCGAATTCGTCGAAGTCTTCCAAGTCGAATCGGCCAAGCTGAGCAAAGCCAAATGGCTGGCGCAAGGCACCATCTACCCGGACGTGATCGAAAGTGCCGGCAAAGGCAAGAAGGGTTCGCACACCATCAAGAGCCATCACAATGTCGGCGGTTTGCCTGATACTCTCAAGCTGCAACTGCTCGAGCCTTTACGCGAACTGTTCAAAGATGAAGTGCGCAAGCTCGGCGTCGCGCTCGGTCTGCCGCATGGCATGGTGTACCGTCATCCTTTCCCGGGTCCTGGCCTCGGTGTGCGCATCCTCGGTGCCGTCAATAAAGAATTTGCCGACCTCTTGCGTCGTGCCGATGCGATTTTCATCGAAGAGTTGCGCAATAATTTCGTCGATGACAAAGCCGCTGTGCCAGTCAGTTGGTACGATGCCACCAGCCAGGCGTTTGCGGTTTTCTTGCCGGTCAAATCGGTCGGCGTGATGGGTGATGGGCGCACTTACGAATACGTGGTGGCTTTGCGCGCCGTGCAGACGCAAGATTTCATGACCGCGCACTGGGCACATTTGCCGCACGAATTGCTCGGCAAAGTCTCGAACCGCATCATCAATGAAGTGCGCGGTATTAATCGCGTGGTGTATGATATTTCGGGGAAGCCGCCGGCGACGATAGAGTGGGAATGATTTTAGGTCTTTCAGCAGCTTTCGTGGACTATCGGAAAAGTAGCTTAACTTATTGATTTATATAAGTTTATACCGCGAAAGCTATCGGCATCTATTGACGGCAAGCGAATCTTTTTGTCGGTAATCCTGACGGTAATGAAAGCTAGGCAAGTCATCTAAAAATATTTACCGTCTGACCGTTTTCGGCTCTGACGGTAAAAAATAAGAGAAAGAGCTAGTATTCATGCGGGTTTCAGAGCATTCTGTGTCTTTTGAGTCGTTGACGGTAAAATTGCCGTTCTCAGGAGGACACCATGCTGACCGATACCGCACTGAAGAATCTCAAACCCAAGGATGCGCCCTACAAGGTGACGGACAGGGATGGCATGTATGTGACGGTCTCGACGGCGGGTACCGTCACGTTCCGTTATGACTACCGGATCAATAGCAGGCGCGAAACGCTGACGATTGGCCGTTATGGGCCAGGCGGTCTGTCGCTGGCCCGTGCACGCGAAAAGTGCATCGACGCGAAGCGGGCAGTTTCGGAAGGACAGTCTCCGGCGCAGGAAAAGCAGCGAGAGAAGAGGCGCCTTTCGGACGCCAAAACCTTCCAGGAATTTACCGACGAGTGGTACGAGGGTGCGCGGATGGCCGACAGCACGCGGTCGATGCGCAAGAGCATCCTTGACCGGGACATCCTGCCTGTGTTCAAGAGCCGCTTGCTGAGCGAGATAAGTCCTGATGACCTGCGCGATCTGTGCGACAAGGTGAAGGGGAGGGGAGCGCCAGCAACGGCAATCCATGTTCGCGACATCATCAAGCAAATCTACGGTTTTGCCATCTTGCACGGCGAGAAGGTGGCCAACCCTGCCGACGACGTTGGACCATCGTCGATCGCCACTTTCGTGGCACGGGATCGAGCGCTGTCGCCGTCCGAGATACGCATCATGCTCAAGCAGTTGGAGTACGTCGCTTCGTACCCGACCATCAAACTGGGTCTGCGGCTGATCTTGCTCACGCTGGTGCGCAAAGGTGAACTGATCCACGCGACATGGGATGAGATCGATTTCGAGAAAGCACTGTGGACTATCCCAAAAGCCCGCATGAAGGCCGGCAAGGCCCACAACATCTACCTGTCGCAGCAGGCGCTCGACATCATGATCGCACTGCGCACCTGCGCCGGTGGCTCAAGATACCTGTTGCCTTCGCGCTATGACGGCGACAAGTGTATGTCGAACGCCACGCTGAACCGTGTCGGGCAGATAGTCGTGGAGCGGTCGAAAGCGAAGGGTCTGCCAATCGAAAATTTCACTGTGCATGACCTGCGCCGCACCGGTTCGACCATCCTCAACGAGTTGGGCTTCAACAGTGACTGGATCGAGAAGTGTCTTGCCCACGAAGATGGCCGTTCATCACGCGGCATCTACAACAAGGCTGAATACGCCGAGCAGCGCCGCCACATGCTGCAAGAGTGGGCCGACATGGTTGACGCCTGGGTGGCCGGCGAATCGCACACCCCGACGTTGCTGCCCCCGTCGATGAAGATCATCACGACACAGGCGTTGCTTTGACGGGGCGGTGCTTGCGCTGACGCACGTCCGGCGAGGGGGCTCGTTTTATCTGCGCGCTGTCGGAAGCTTGGCGGCGCGCATCAAGCCATGCCTCTACCTCCGTCAAATCCCACACCACGCAGCGTGCGGTTAGATTGAACCTGCGCGGAAATTCACCGCGCCGTTCCATGTCGTAGATCGTGGTGTCGGCCAGAGGCACGATTTGTCGCAACTCGGGACGGCGGATCGTGCGTCGGAACGGCAAGATATTCGGCGCGATCAGTCGTGGTAGCGGCATGCCGTGCAGGTCGTTTGCATCAGAGTCGTTGTTCGACCTCGCGGCCTGCAAACTTCGATCTGCTTTGTTCATGATCTTCTCCATCAGCAGGGCAGTTGCTGCGTGCATTGCAACCGCCGATATAAATACGGTCCTGTGATGGTGATCTTTCCGGCATCTATTGAAAACTCGCTCAGGCGTGCATGAGCGTATTCCGATTGCGCTCACGCGGCGCGGTTGTGAATCACTTCGCCGTGATCTTCTTGAAGCCGCGATCCCGCGCCATGAATGCTTCGAGCATGTGCGGGATCAGCGTCGTGGCATCAATCGGCTCGCCGTAGGTCTGAGCATGTTGCGCGGCGTAGCGTTCCAAGTCGGTCTTCAACGCGGTGGTGAGCGCAATGGTGATTTTGACTGTCTCAGTCTTGGTCGGCAGCGGCCCCAGCCGCAGCTTGTTGGTGGTCGTACTCATTGCGATGATCCCTTCTGAAAGAACAGCGGCTGATACGGCCGCAGGATCAGATCCTTGTTCACCATAACCCGCATTGGGAAGCCGGGCCGGATAGTAAGCGTCGGCTGGATGCTCACATTGCGTTTGGTGATTTCCTGACCGACCTGGTTCACTGTGTCCTGCCCACTCTGACGTGTGGCGATGATGATTTTGCTATCGCTGCCGGTTCGATCAGGCGCAGCCAGTTCAGCACCCACGCCGAGTAGCGTGGACAGCGCAGCGCCAGCGAGGATGCGATCCCAATGCCAATCGACGCCATCTTCCAGTCCGGCATAACCCGCCGGGTCGATGCCGGGCAGGCGGTCGAGCGAAATGGATGAGGTATCGGGCAGGATCAACCGTGTCCACACAAGTAATACGCGCCGCTGACCGAATGACACCTGGCTGTCGTAGCGGCCGATCAGGCGCGAACCCTGCGGAATCAGCAGGAAGCGACCCGTGGCCGTGTCGTAGACCGCCTCGGTGACGTTGGCGATGACCTGTCCCGGCAGGTCGGAATTGATGCCCGTCACCAGCGCTGCCGGAATGATGGTGCCCGCCATCACTTGGTAGGGAGAGGTTGGCAATTGCAAGCTGGCCGGATTGCGGGTTGCGGTGTCGCCGCCATTGGCGACAAACGCCTGCTTCTGATCCTGCCGGTTTTGCACCGCCGTCGGGTCGGTCGGCTGCGCCGATGCGACCGCAGGCGCCATCGGATTGAATGGCTGGTTGCCAGATACCGACTCGGGCATGGCCGTAGTCGAAGTGGGCGACGCTGCCGCTTTGACCGCACCGCTGCGAAAGAAAACCCCCGAATGTGCCGCCTCGTCGGCATCACCTGGCTGTGCAATGCGCCCAGTCTGCGCGGGCGCTCCCGCGTTACGCTGTGCCACTATGGCCGGACCCAAATCGCCCGGCAATGGTTCACCCAAAACGGGCACCGGCTTGGCAGCCACCGGCACCTTGGAATAGTCCTTGGGCAACTGGTCGAGGTTCTCGGCATGTGAGACACGATCCACGTTGTACAGCTCGGCGGCCGCGTTGCGCTCGCGTTTGTGCGATTGCAGCGACCAAAGTGTGCCGCCCAATACGACCGCGCCCAGCGTTCCAGCAAGGACGGCCAGCATGCGCCGGTTCAGTCGCGTGACCGGGCGCGGCGACGCGCGCAGAGCCATGGTGTCCGGGTCGGCCTTATTCAACCCAGTTGGTGGTGGCGTGGCGGGCGTGCTCATGCTCAATGCCTCCGTGCCGTGCTGCCCACACCATCGGTGCGCTCAATGCGAACAACGGCGGCCTTGTCAGCGCCCAGCCGCAATTCGGCCGCACCGAACAACCGATCCACCACGTAGTACGGTGAGCGGAAGCGGTAGTTCACGAGCTGGCCATCACCCTGGGCTCCGATCACGAACAGTGGCGGCAACTCGCCCTGCGCGATGCCGGCGGGGAACTGGATGTAGACCCGCTCGCCGTCGTCGAAGGCGCGTAGCGGCTTCCACGGTGGACTATCGCCGGAAATCGCGTAGCGGAACTTGATCTGCTCCAGCGACAAGCCTGAGTCCACCGGCGCTGCCGTCTGAGCCTGCTGCGCTTGCTTTTGCAAGGCCAGCAGACGGTCCTTCGGGTAGTCCCACGATGCGGAGGCCATCCACGCCTGCGGCGTCGAAGACAGTTCGAGCAGGTACGTGCGGCGATTGGTGGTGATGACCAGGTTCGTCTTCAGCCCGATGCGCGTCGGCTTCACGAGAATGTTCACACGCAGGCTGGTGCCCGCACCGCTGGCCGTGTCGCCGACGATCCAGCGCACGGTGTCACCGGCCGAGACCGTCACCAACTCTTCGCCCTGCTGCAAAGCGATGACGGTGACGCGGCCCGGACTGGTGTAGACCTGATACAACGCGCCGTCCGCATAAGGCCAGACCTGGATGGCGTTGATGTAACCCTCGCGGCTCGGTGCCACGCGCGCTTCGGCATTGGCGCGCGCCACGCGCGTTTTCTCATCGGGTGATTCGGTTGCCGGTTTGTCCTCGGGTGCGTTGCGCAAGGATTTCAACTGCTCGGGCAGCGGCAGCGGTTTCGGAACTTCGACTACCGTGATGGGTTTGGGTGGCTCAGGCAACGCGTGCGCCGCGACAGATTCATCCAGCGTGATGTCAGGTGGCGGCTGTCCATGCGTGGCGCAGCCGGTGACGGTTGCCACGGTGGCACTCAGGATCAACGGCAAAGCGTAATTGCGGATTTGTGTTTTCATGGTTTCTTCACTCCTTCAGTTGCGTCGAGTTCGCGGCTCCAGGACAGGCCGTTGACATAGATTCCCAGCGGGTTTTTGCGCAGTCGCTCTTCGGTGCGTGGCGGCTGCAACACCACGGACAACATGGCGGTCCAGCGCTCGGTGCCCGAGGGCGAACCGTTCGCATAGTTGCGTTCGATCCAGCGCACCTGGAACGAGGATTCGCTGGCGCGAACCACACTGGTGATCTCCACCGCCGTCGAGGTCTGGCCGATGCGCGCGAATGGATCGTTGGTGCGTGCGTAGTCGTTCAGCGTGGCCGCACCCTTGTCCGTCGTGTAGTCGTAGGCTTCGAGCCAGTTTTGGCGGACGACGATGGGATCGATCGACAGCGAACGCACGTCGGTGACGAAGCGCGCCAGGTGGTAGGCGATCTGTGCGTCATTCGGCTTGTACGGCGTGGCCGCTTCGCCGACCGCGCGCACCTGGCCACCGGCGGCCACCTCCACCACATACGGCGTGACGATGGATTGCGCTGAGCGCCACACCAGCCCGCCCGCCATCAGTAATGCCAGCGACAGACAGCCGAAGGCCATCAGCCGCCAGTTCTTCGCCTGCACGCGGGCGCTGCCGATACGCTGGTCCCAGACCTGTGCAGCGGCCTGGTAGGGGGTGACAGGCTCGGGCGATTCCGAGTAGCGCACCTGGGGTCGTTTGAATAGCATGAATTTTTCTCCTCAAGGGTTAGCGTCAAGTGCTGGATTCATCGCGCAGGCTCGGACTGGCGCCGCTGCCACCGTGGTCGCCCGAGCGCAACGTGTGCGCCGCCGTCGAGACCGCACTGCTTGCCTGCTGTTTGCGCCGCATTTGTTTGGCCCAAGCGGGCTCGCCCGCAGGGGGCTTGGCGTCCGTCGATTCGGCTGATTCGGGTGCGCCGGCTGCCGCCGCAGGCGCAGCAGCCTCCGCGACGAAATTCGCTACGCGGTCCTTGACCGCTTTCGCACCGGCTGCGACGCGCTGGCCGACCGCACCGGCACCGCTCTTGGCCACATTGGCGAGGCCCGCGCCGGCAGCGCGAACACCGCTACCCTCTGATGCCGCAGCACCGGCCTGGTAGGCCGACTTCGCACCGCTTGCCATTGAGCTGGTCGCACGCCCGGCCGAAGCGGCGCTGCCGATGGCCGCGCGCGCGGCACCCGGCGCCATGCGCGCGCCCGCCGCGACCGCTGCGCCACCTGATGCGATAGCGGCACCACCGGCCACTGCCAAACCCGCGACACCCAGCGCCGTTCCGGCCGCAGCGCCAGCGCCGAGCTGTGGTGCGCCCGACACCAGCCCGGTTGCGATGCCAGGCCCGAAGATTCCCAGTCCCAGCATCGCCAGCGAGGCCAGCATGATGGTCAGCGCAAGGTCGATGGATGGTTCGGTGCCGGGCGGCACCTGAAACTGCGCAAACAGTCCCGTGCCAATGCCCACGATCACGGCCAGCACCAGCACCTTGATGCCTGACGACACCACGTTGCCCAATACGCGCTCGGCCAGAAATGCCGTCTTGTTCCACAACGCAAACGGCACCAGCACGAAGCCCGCGAGTGTCGTCAGTTTGAATTCGATCAGCGTGACGAAGAGCTGCACCGCCAACACGAAGAAGCTGATGATCACTACCAGCCAGGCGAGGAACAACACCGAGATGACATCGAGGTGCGCGAACACTTCAGGGAAGCCGGTCATGTCGCTGATCTGCGCCATGATGGGCCGTGCCGCATCGACGCCGACTTTGGCTAGTACACCCGGTCGTAGAAACTGCGCTTGCGTCAGCGTGGAACCCGACGCCACCAGCCCGAGACCGGCAAAAGAGCGAAACAGTATGCCCGCCAGATTGTTGAAATTGCCGATGATGAAAGCGAAGGCACCGACGTACAGCGTCTTTTTGATCAGCTTGCCAATGACCTCTTCGCCGCCCATGGCCCAGAACAGTCCGGCCAGTGTCATGTCGATCACCACCAGCGTGGCGGTGAGAAACGCCACCTCGCCATGCAGCAAGCCGAAACCCGAATCGATGTAGCGCGAGAAGACATCAAGGAAGTGGTCGATGACCGACAAGTCGTTCATGGCTCAGTCCTTTGGTGTGGGCGGTGGCGTTGCTGGTGGCGCAGGCGTGTACGGCGTGCCGCTGCCCATGAAGCGCCGCCGCGTGGCCTCGGCGGCCATCGTGCATAGCGCATCGCCGACCTTGGCGTGGTCGGCTTTGCACTGGGCGCGGACATCCTTCAGACGTTCGGGATTGGCCATCAGCGATTCGACGGACTCGGTGGGGACCGGCTTGTTGCACGCGGCCAGTAGCAGGGTGCAGGCGGTAACGGTGAGAAGGGTTTTCATGGTCGAGTCCTCATGGGTTGTAGAAGTTGATCGTGGTTGGCGTGTAGAGAGTGCCATCGCCCTGGAAGCGACGGCGCACTTCACGCGCACGCTCTTGGACTGCGACCTGCCGTGCTTGTTCCAGCGCGCTGGCCCGGTCCTGCGTGATCTGGAGCTGCTGCGCCTGGATGGTTTGGCGGGATAGCAGTGCCAGCAATTGGTTCGTCGCCTGCGTGGCCTGCAGCGCGCCAACGGCGGACTGGCTGCGGTTCACGAGGTCGGTCAAGGTCTGCTCGTCGGATGCGAAGTTCTGTACTGCTTGCGACTGCACCTGGGTCGCGGTGCGCAGCGCCTCCAACGAATTGCGCCAGCGCGTGCGGGCGTCGGTTGACATCTGACTACCCGACGTGGAGGCGGAATAGGCATTGGGATAGAGCCGCGCGAACTCGGCTTCCATCTGCGACAGGTTGAAGGCAAGCCCCTGCGCCTGTTGCAGGAGCTGGTTCGTCGCGGACAGTGCTGCACGTAGCTGATTAAGTGCGCTGAAGTCCAGACTGGTCAGATTCTTGGCGTCGTTCATCAGCATCTGCGCCTCGTTCTGGAGCTGCTTGATCTGGTTGTTGATCTGCTCCAACGCTCGGGCGGCCGTCATGATGTTCTGCACGAGGTTGGTCGGATCGATCACGACCCACTGCGCCTGCGCAGCAGGCATGGTGCCCACCAGAACGGCGGCAGCGATGGCAAGCAAGGTTTTCTTCATGGCTGTTTCTCCTGGGGTGTGAAGGGGAACGACGGATAAGAGGGAATCAGGTCTGCGGCCCAGTCGAGGCCGCGATGGCGCAGCCAGGCGGCGGCGAAGTCCGCAGGCGGCACCGACGCGGACACGGTGTCGATAGCGCGTTGGTCTTCGGGCTTGGCTGCACCGGCAAATGCCAGCGCCACCGGCCCAAGTCCCAGGTCAAAGACCCGGTTGCCGAGGCGCGACTGGTAGTAGTAGTCGCGCTTGGGCTGGGCGGTCGCCACGATATTGATCTGCCGCGCATTGAGGCCGAAGCCTTCGTAGATTGAGCGAATCTGCGGCTCGGTCGCCTGCGGATTGGGTAAGAAGATACGGTTCACGCAGCTCTCGATGATGGCCGGCGCAATACTGGAATCTTTGATGTCCGCCAACGACTGCGTGGCGAAGATCACCGACACGTTCTTTTTGCGCAGCGTTTTGAGCCATTGGCGAATGCGCGCGGCGAACACCGGGTCATCGAGGAACAGCCATGCCTCATCAAGGATCAACAGTGTCGGGGCGCCATCAAGGCGTTCCTCGAAGCGCGCGAACAGGTAGCGCAGCACGGCCAGCGCAGCCGCCTTGCTGTGCATTAGTTCTTCCATCTCGAAGCACTGCACGTCGGCGAAACCCAGCCTGTCATGGTCGGCATCGAGCAGCTTGCCGTGCGCGCCACC
The DNA here is from genome assembly GCF_035019605.1 of Undibacterium sp. 5I2. NCBI lineage: Bacteria > Pseudomonadati > Pseudomonadota > Betaproteobacteria > Burkholderiales > Oxalobacteraceae > Undibacterium > Undibacterium sp. 5I2. Next base: position 20,342 of record NZ_JASJVS010000014.1, read on the forward strand.
CAGCACATAGGGTTGCAGGGCTTGCCGCAGCGCGTTCGATTGCAGCAGCACAGACAAGCCGGTCATGGTGCGCTGGTCAAGCGGTGCGCTGGCGAGACTGTTCAGTGCCGACCATACGGCGTCCTTCACGTCCGGCCCAACGGACACGCCTTCGTGAATCAAACGTCCTTCGACCCACTCGGCCGCCCAGGCGCGGTAGCTGTCCTGGTCGATGCGGGCCAGAGGCTGGAAGGCGATAGCACCATCTGCGCCCAGGTCGTAATGCTCGCCACCGAGTCCGAGCACGGTGGCGCGAATCGAACGCCCCATGTCGAACGCGAAGATGCGCGAACCGGCATAACGGCGGAACTGCATGGCCAACGTGGCCAGCAGTACCGACTTGCCCATGCCGATGGGGCCGACCACCAGCGTGTTGCCCACGTCGCCGATGTGCGTGACCAGCCGGAACGGCGTCGCGCCATCGGTGCGGGTCACGATCAGCGGCGGGCCGTCAAGATGCGCATTGCGCTCTTGACCGGCCCACACTGCCGACACCGGCAGCATGTGGGCCAGATTCAAGGTTGAGACAATGGGCTGGCGCACGTTGGCGTAGGCGTGCCCCGGAATCGACGACAACCACGCATCGACCGCGTTCAAAGTTTCGGGGATCGTCACGAAGCCGCGACCCTGGATAGTCCGCTCCACTGCGCGCAACTTTTCGTCGGCGGCCGTTGCATCGGTATCGAGTACCGTCACGGTGGCGGTAACGTAGCCGAACGACACCTGGTCACTGCCCAGTTCCTGCAATGCGGCATCGGCATCCGCTGCCTTGTTCGAGGCATCGGAATCCACCAACGGGCTTTCCTGTTGAAAGATGGTTTCACGCAGCAGCGCGACGATGTTTTTGCGCTTGGAGAACCACTGGCGGCGAAGCCGCGTCAGTTCCTTCTCCGCCTCGGCCTTGTCCAGGCACAGGAAGCGGGTGCTCCAGCGGTAGGCAAAGCCCAGGCGGTTGAGGTCGTCGAGCAGGCCAGGCCAGGTCGATGTCGGAAACCCGCGCACCGACGCCACTCGTAAGTGCTGGTTCCCGAGCATCGGTGCAAGGCCACCCGTCAGCGGTTCATCGGCCAGCAGCGCATCCAGGTGCATCGGCACTTCGGGCACGGCCACCGCATGGCGGCGCGTGGACACGCAGGCATGCAGGTAGGTCAAGGTTTGACCATCGTCGAGCCAGGCAATCTCCGGCATGACCCCTTCGAGCAAACCGAAAAAGCGTTCGGTCTCCGACACGAATCCCTCCAGCCGTTCGCGCCAATCCACGCCTTCGACCTTGCTGTTCTCATACAGCAGCTTGGCGGCGCGGGCCGTTGATTCCTCGGGCGGCAGGTACAGCAGCGTCAGGTGGTACGTGCTCTCGAAGTGGCTATCGGCTTCCTCAAAAACGGCGCGGCGCTCTTCATCGACCAGCCACGACAGCGGCTCGGGAAATTCCGACACAGGGTAGTCGGCCGCTTCGCGCCGTTCGGCTTCCACGAACAACGCCCAGCCGGAACCGAACCGGCGCAGCGCGTTGTTCAAGCGCGCCGCTGTGGCGATCAGTTCGCCCTGCGTCGCGCTGTCCAGGTCCGGCCCGCGAAACCGCGCCGTGCGCTGGAACGAGCCGTCCTTGTTAAGTACGACACCCGGCGCGACCAGTCCAGCCCAAGGCAACCAGTCTGCCAGCAGGGCCGGGCGTGTGCGGTATTCGGCAAGATGCATCATGGCGTGTTCTCCGTGGGTCTCATACGTCCAACAACATGCGGTGCTTGATGTGTCGCGCGAACACCGCCATGAACTGCGCGTCCAGCCGTGCGCCCCACACGGCCAGCGAGTGTCCGACGATCCATAGCGCAAGACCGGGGAGCCAGAGTTGCAACCCGAGACCGACCGCAGCGGCCAGCGTGCCGTTGGCAATCGCCACCGTGCGCGGCGCGCCGCCCAACAAAATCGGTTCGGTCAATGAACGATGCAGCGGCACTTCAAAGCCGGGTGCGTCAGCAGGCAGCGCGTTCATGCGATCACCGCTCCACCTGCAAAGCTGAAGAAGGTCAGGAAGAACGAGGATGCGGCGAACGCGATTGACAGGCCGAAGACGATCTGCACCAGCTTGCGGAAGCCGCCGCTGGTGTCGCCAAACGCCAGCGTCAGGCCGGTGGTAATGATGATGATCACCGCGATGATTCGGGCCACCGGCCCCTGGATGGACTCCAGCACCGATTGCAGCGGTGCCTCCCACGGCATGTTCGAGCCCGCTGCATGCGCAGGCAGCGCCACGCACAGCAACAGCGCCGCCATGACGATGACCTGCATACCGACCTGAAGGCGGGCGTTGTGCAGAAGCGGATTTACGGAAGTGTTTGAAGTGTTTGAAATGTGCAAAGGTGTCATGACGGTTCTCCGGGTGTTGATAAAAGTGATGGGAAGGAAGGCATCAGCTCCGTGCTGAGTTGGTAGCCGTGGCTGTCGAAGCCGGTGACGCGGGCGATTTCCTGCACGCGGCGCGCATGGCCGCGACCGGCGATGTAGACGATGATGTTTACGGCCTCGGCGATCAGGGCGCGTGGTGCGGTCACAGCGACTTCGAGAATCAGTTGTTCCAGCCGCAGCAACGCGCCCGCTGCGGAACCAGCATGGACGGTTGCGATGCCGCCCGGATGGCCGGTGCCCCAAGCCTTGAGCAGGTCGAGCGCTTCGGCGCCGCGCACCTCGCCGACGACGATGCGGTCCGGCCGCAGCCGCAGGGTCGAGCGCACCAGCTCGGCCATGGTCACCACACCCGCGCGGGTGCGCAGCGGGACGTGGTCGAGCGCTGTGCATTGCAGCTCCACCGTGTCTTCGAGCACGATCACGCGGTCGCCGGTGGCGGCGATCTCGGCGAGCAGGGCATTGGCCAGCGTGGTTTTGCCGGTGCTGGTGCCACCCGCGATCAGGATATTCTGGCGTTCGCGCACGGCAGTTCGCAGGAAGGTTGCCTGCGCCTCGGTCAGGATGCCGTCGGCCACATAGGTGTCGAGCCGGATCAGGTTGACTGCGCGCTTGCGCAGCGCGAAGACCGGCCCCGGTGTCACGGGCGGTAGCGCGCCCTCGAAGCGTTCGCCCGTTTCCGGTAGTTCGGCGGATAGCAGCGGCTTGCCCGCATGCACTTCGGCGCGCACATGGGCGGCGACCAGTCGGATGATCCGTTCGCCATCGGCGGGCGTGAGACTGACGCCCAGCGGCTCGCGCCCACTGCTCAGTCGATCGATCCACAGCGAACCGTCGGGGTTGAGCATGACTTCCACCACGTCAGGGTCGTTCAATGCCTTGGCGATGTCCGGCCCCATCGCCGTGCGCAGCATGCGAACGCGACGTTCCAGTGCCAGCGAGGCCGACAAGCCCTGATCGCGCGGCGGGTTGCTCATGACGGTGCTCCCGCAGCTTCATCGGCAGGCACTGCGGCGTGAGCGTTTTCCTCTGTGCCAAAGAACTGGCTGGAGTCGGGCTGGATTTCCTCCACCACGTCCTTGACCAGGCTGCGCCCGCGCAGCAGATGTCGGCCGAGCTGTTCGATAAACTGCTCGAAGCGTGCGCGACCCTGAGCGCGTGCCGCTTCCTGATGCGCTTCCGGCACCGGCGTGCTGACGGTAAGGAAGTAGCGCACGTAGAGCGCCAGCGTCTCGATCAGGATGTTCTGATCCCGCTCCAGCTTGTCGAGCTGGCGAGACAAGCGGTCCAGACGTTTGGCGATGGCCGCTTCGCGCTGATCGCCGGAGTCGGGCGACAGGAACGAAGCCAACGCAGCGGCGATGATGGAGGACTTGGACAAGCCCTTCATGGTCGCCAGCTCGTCGAGCCGCTTGGCGTGCTCGTGTTCGATGAAAAGGTTCAGACGTGTGCGGCTCATAGGGATATCCCGTCATCAGGGTCAAGTGCGGCTAGCCGCGCCGTGCGTAGCAGGCGTGGATCGAGCTGGGTGGGCAGCGACAAGTCGTCGTCATCGAACAGGCCCAAGTCGTCCATTGCGTGTTCTGGTTCCGGCGTGAATACGACTTCGGACAGTTCCGGCTGCTGCTGGTGGCCACCGTCGTCGATGGCCCCGCCGTGTGCGGGGATGGCTAAGCCGGAAGTCGGTGCGGCGGGGGCGGGTATAGCCAGCCCGGTCCAATCGTCTGGCCGCAATGGCGGTGCGTCGGCGTAGTGCCCGAGTTGCAATGACGGCGGCGGCTGCATGCGCGTCTTGAAATTCGCATCCATGTAGTAGCGAATTTTTTTCGCCTTGATCGGTGGATGGCCGGACACCATTACCACCTCGTCGTCCGGCGGCAGTTGCATGACCTCGCCGGGCGTGAGCAACGGTCGTGCCGTCTCTTGCCGCGATACCATCAAGTGACCGAGCCACGGGGCCAACCGATGGCCCGCGTAGTTGCGCTGCGCGCGCAATTCGGTTGCGGTGCCCAACGCTTCTGAAATGCGCTTGGCGGTGCGCTCGTCGTTGGTGGCGAACGCGATGCGCACATGGCAGTTATCGAGGATCGAATGGTTTTGGCCATATGCCTTGTCGATCTGGTTGAGCGATTGCGCAATGAGAAATGCGCGCAGGCCATAGCCGGCCATGAAGGCCAGGGCGGACTCGAAGAAGTCGAGCCGACCCAGTGCCGGAAACTCGTCGAGCATCAGCAGCAACTTGTGGCGTCGTGCAATGCCGTCCGAACCATCGAGTGATTCAGTCAGGCGTCGGCCGATTTGGTTGAGGATCAGCCGGATCAAGGGCTTGGTGCGGCTGATGTCCGAAGGCGGCACCACCAGGTACAGCGACACCGGGTGATCGGCATCGATCAGGTCGGCGATGCGCCAGTCGCAGCGTGAGGTGACTTCGGCCACCGTGGGATCGCGGTACAGGCCCAGGAAACTCATCGCGGTGGACAGCACACCGGATCGTTCGTTTTCGCTCTTGTTCATCACCTCGCGCGCCGCTGATGCGACAACCGGATGCGTTGTTTCGCCCAGGTGGCGTGTCGTCATCATCCGGTGCAGCGTTACCTCGAATGGGCAGGCCGGATCGGACAGAAAATTGGCGACGCCACGCAGCGTTTTGTCTTCGTTGGCGTAGAGCACATGTAGGATCGCGCCGACCAGCAGTGCATGCGAAGTTTTTTCCCAATGGTTGCGCCGCTCCAGCGCTCCTTCGGGATCGACCAGGATGTCGGCGATGTTCTGCACGTCACGCACTTCGTGCATGCCGCGCCGCACTTCAAGCAGCGGGTTGTACGCAGCCGAGCGTGCATCGGTCGGGTTGAACAGCAGGCAGTGCGAGAAGCGCGAGCGCCAGCCGGCCGTCAAGGTCCAGTTCTCGCCCTTGATGTCGTGGATCACGGCAGAGCCGGGCCACGAAAGCAGCGTCGGCACCACCAGGCCGACACCCTTGCCCGAGCGGGTGGGCGCGAAGGCCATCACATGCTCGGGACCTTCATGGCGCAGGTAGTCGCCATCTTTACGGCCCAGGAAAACGCCGGCAGGGCCGGTCAGCCCGGAACTGCGGATTTCAGCGGGCAGCGCCCAGCGTGCCGAACCGTAGGTCGTGACCAGCTTGGACTGCCGTGCGCGCCACACCGACATGGTGACGGCCACCATGGCACCGGCTAAACCGCTGCACGCGGCGATGGCACCGCCGCGCAGGAAGATGTCGGGTGCATAGGCATCGAAGAAGTACCACCACTCGAACAGCCGCCACGGGTGATAGATCGGCGTGCCATACAGGTCGAACCACGGCGCGCCGAGGCGCATCTGGTATCCCAGTGCTGCCGCCGTCCACTGGGTGGCACTCCATAGCCCCAGCAAAGTGGTGGCGAAAACCATTGTGATCTGGCCAATCAGCACGCCGGTCGGCACCATGCGCTACCCCTCTTGTGATTGCTCGATTCAGTCCATTTCAATGGGCCGTCAGCGCGGTACACGCGAATCAGGATCGGCCGATCGTTACGGTTCGAAGCGGCACCGAAACGGCACCGTTTTAAGCATCACAAGTTTGGGGGCGCCGCGAGTATGAGCAAACCTGCTCCGGCGAAGGTCGGCTAAGAGGAGAGTACAGGGATGATTATTTCCTGTCGCTGGCACGAACTGCGAAGCTTGTCGTGTGGTATTTCCACAGACGAACCCACGTCCGCAGTGGCCATTGGACGCACGGCCTGCTGCTGCCGTTGACTCGTCATATGCTGCTTGTATGGCGCTACCGAACAGGTAGTTGGGATTGGAGCGGCAGATGATGGCGATAAAAGCCGCACACGAAGTGGGTGGAGCAATTCGAGCGGGAAGGTTTCAAGCGAGGGCGGGCTTTGCCCAATCGTATATTTCACGAGCGAGTTCCGCAGGCTGTTGCATGCTCACCACTTGGAATCCATCTTGTTCGAGCTTCCATTCATGGTCGCCGATGACCTCCTCAATGCGCTTGTATTCTTTGCGCTCCATCGCTTGCGGATCAGGCAGCAGCAGAAATAAGCCCATGGAATTAAGGTGGCGCTTGCGCCAGCAGGTCTTCAAGTCCAGGCTCGCCTTGAGGAGGTTCATCTCCACCGTAGTCGATGTCTTGTAGACGGCCGAGGTAACGCTGCCGCATGAGGTCGGCGTCAGTAAGTTCAAATCCAAGAAATGTCTGGAACCATCGTCGCCATCCACTAGAAGTCCTTGCTGCTCCTCTTGAACAAAGCGTTCGAAGTCAATGCCTGCGATCTCTTTGAGGTAACGGTTCACCAGGCGCCGAGCGTTTGGGGTGTCGATCGTTTCGAAGTCGCTTCCCCGCTTCTTGGGAGAGGGGGCCATGGTGACGACTTCCGCAAATAGGCGCTCGACCTTGTCCTCCCTGTCCTCTCCCGATGTGAACACGGGCGGCGAGATTGACAGGCAGTGCGATTCAAAGCGGACAGCGTCAAGAGGCAACTTGGCTTTGACGGCTTGTTGCAGAGCCTCTGCGGCATAGGCCATTAATTCGCGCGCCGACTTTTGCGGGAACACGTCCGGGTACACGCATTCGAACTTCTTGAAATCGTCCAACAACTTGAAATGCAGACGCTCGTCAGCGGATTGCACAGCCACACCCACAGTGAAGCGCTGCGGGGCAAATAGGTCAGGCTGCAATTCAATTGTTGCCCATGCGCCCACAAAGGCTGGCTTGGGCGTGGCTTTGGCCGCTTGGCTCAGGCTCCCATGGTCTATCTTGATGCCGATTGGTTTGGATTCGCTCATGCGATGACTCCCAATTGGTTAGCGAGCCAGCCTGGCTGCGACCGCGCATTCAACGTGGCGACGATGCCTGTTTTTGCGGCTGTTTGGTTTGGAAGGAGCAGGTCGATCAAGGCGTCGAGATCGGATTGCGCGTTTAAGAATGCGCCCGCATGTCCAGTCGCAGCCTTGGCCATGTCCACCTGGAAGCGCTTGAACTCCTTGCTGTCGAGGGCGCGTTGAGCCTGCTCCATGAGGCACTGCTTATTAAAGCCCTTGGTCTTGCCGACCCATAGCGTATCGTAAAGCAAGGTCTCGTGATCGATCGTGGCGTAGCCCCTGTCTGATCGGATGACATTGCCGAAGTTGCGGTCCCTGAGGTCGCTCCAATGGTCAAATGCGGCGAATTTCCGAGAGTCTTGCGAGCGCAGGAAAGCTTTGCGAGAGGCTATGAAATCCATTCGTTTGGCGTGGTCGCGCACCGCCGACCCAGGCACGGCCTGGCTGCACCAAGCCGGGCAGAGCGGGGCGGCAAAGTGATTGAACTCAGGTGGAAGGGGCTGGCTTTTGCGCAGGGTTGCCACATCCACCATGACGATGGCGACAAACTCCGCTCGACTCAGTCCCGCATGCCCAGCGAGCACCCATCCCAACGCTTCGCAAAGGAGGGCTGGTATGTCGGGGTCGGGCGCAAGCTTCACATAACAAATCCGCTCCTTGCCTGATTCGTCCGCGATCTTCGCGAGGTGGGTCGAATTGACGCCCGGATTGCCGGGTTGCCCTCGGAATTCGCGCCAGGCGGAGGCATCGAGGATTGGCACGCTCATCTCCCACCTCCCTCAGGCATTTTTAGCGTCGTCGAGCTCATTTTTGGCTGCGCGTTATTGTTAATAGCACATAGCATACCCTATCAAAATGATTCGCATGTTATTCTTTGCGTTTTTGGCGCGTTCGTTCCGTACACGCGCGAGGGTCAGGAGTCCGGGAGCATGCATTGAAAGTCAGGGAAGAAGTGTTGTCGCAAACGCAACGGGAGAGGTTGGCCTTCCTAGAGCTGCGCGCGTTTTTTACAGGCGAGCTCAGTCGCGGCGACATCGAGACCCGGTTTGGGATCAAGCCGGCAGCGGCCTCGCGCGATTTGGGCATCTACCGCGAGATGGCGCCGGGAAACCTGGATTACGACGCCGCAGGCAGGCGCTACCGGCCCACGGCATTGTTTGTCCCTATCTTCGCGTTCCATTGTGAGCGCGTGCTCGCATGGCTGTTGCAGGGGTTCGGTGATGGATTGGAACTCGGTCTCAAACCGGCCACGCCATGCGAGGGGCCTGGCCAATTGGTGCAGCCGGACATGGCTGTCTTGGGTGTCATCACCAGGTCTATGTGCGCCAGGCGCCCGGTCAGGATCAGCTACCTATCGATGTCGTCAGGACAGAAACGGCGCGAGATCGTGCCGGTCGCCTTGGCCGACAACGGCCTGCGTTGGCACGTCCGTGCGTTCGACCGGGAGCGGCAGCGGTTCGGCGATTTCGTTCTGACCAGAATTGTCAAGGCGCAAGAGCTCGATGGCGAGACGGAGGAGCGCGAGCTTCTCGGGGCCGACGAGCAGTGGGCGCGGATTGTTGACATGGAATTGGTCCCGCATCCCGGCGTGAAGTGGCCTAAAGCGGTGGAGGCGGACTATGCCATGAGCGATGGAGTGCTGCGGATGAAAACGAGGGCGGCTTTGGCGGGTTACGTCTTGCGGCGCTGGTCGATAGACGCCACGCCAGACCACCGCCTTGATCCTGCGTCGTACCACCTTTGGCTTCGGAACACTCCCACCCTCTATGGAGTCGAGAGCGCCGCTTTGGCGCCTGGGGCTGCGGCCGAGCATTGAACACAGAACATAAACATAGCGAAGTACACAGAAGGGAACAACATGCTTGGATTACAACTGCGCGATGAGTTTCGCGGAACGAGGCTCCGTGGCACGACCATCGACTTCAACAACGACGCCAAGACTGGCGCCTTGGATATGGACGCCAAGGATTTCTTGGCAATCACGTATCCCTCGATTGACCTGATCAAGTCGATCAAGGCGGTGGCGCCAGGCTCGAATAAAGCGGTAGTCATGGTCGGCAACCGTGGGCAAGGCAAGTCCCACTTGATGGCGGCGGTTTGCCATATGCTCAGCGATCCTGATGCCGGCGAGGCTTGGCTCAAGGCATGGTCGGACAGAATTGGGCAACCTGAATTGGCTGGCATGTCGTTGCGATCGAAATTGCATGTGATCGCGGAGCCTTTGCACGAACATCGATTCGCCTACCTTTGGGATATCCTGTTCGCGCGTCATCCCAGGGGCGAATTCGCCAGGGGCAAGTGGGAGGGGCGAAAAACGGAGGTTCCCGGAAAAGACATCCTGATGGCGATGTTCAAAGAGCAGCCCACGGCGCTCTTGCTCGATGAGTTTCAGACCTGGTTCGATGGCCTGAGCGATGCCAACGAGCCTCGACAAGTCTGGGCCTTCAATTTCATTCAGATCCTGTCTGAGATCGCTGAGAACAATCCTGAGCTTTTGTCGCTGGTCGTGTCCGTTCGCGAGGGCAACGCAAACGCAGCTCAGCAGCTTTTCCGCGTCAATCCTGTTCGCGTCGACTTCAAAGGCGAGCAGGCGCAGCACGATCGCCGCAAGCTTTTGCTCTACCGTATTTTCGAGAACCGGATCAACATTCCTGCGGGGCAGATCGAACCGTTGATCGCGGCCCATGTCTCGGAGTTCATGAGGCTGTCAAGCAAGCCAGGGTCGGAGCTTGAGCGCCACAAAGCTAGGTTTTCCGAGTCATGGCCATACTCGCCTGAGCTTTTGCAGCTTCTTGACGACGAGGTCATTTTCGCTGTTCAGGCGCAGGGCACGCGGGACCTAGTCCGCATCTTGGTCGAGCTCTTCAAAGCGTCGGGCGACATGGTTCCTGTCATCACGTCCGCTGATTTCGAACTGTCGGGTGATGATCGTGGCAGCGCTGCGTCGCTCATCGACACCGTCGGCATCGAGCATCACAAGCAGCTTCGCGACAAAGCGCTGCGCAATCTGACCGCAGTGCAGGAGGCCTTGGGTGGCGATTTGTCCCAGGTTCCCCATCTTCGAGAAATCGTCAGCGCGCTTTGGCTGCGATCGCTTTCGCTCGATAATCATCGGGTTGGAGCTGAGCCGGAAACTTTGCAAACTGATGTGACTCGCGATTCGAAGGTCGACGACAATGCGTTCCAAGCGGAATTGGGAACGATCGAGAACAACAGCTACAACATCCATAAGCTGGGCTCGCGGCTGGTATTCAAGCTGGAAGAGAATGCTCGCACCCGTTTGTTGGCGCACGCCCGCAATGACAAGCTTTTCCAAAACGGCGAGGATGTTGATTACCTCTCCACGGAGATTCGCCATGTCATCGGCGGCGACACTCAGTTGTCCGGCATGTATCGGACCATTGTGCTCAAACGCGAATGGAACAATTCGCCATGGGAAGAATTGGACGAACGCGATAGGCCGCAATCATGGGATACGCGCATCATCCCGATCATCGTGTTGCCTGCTAGCCCGGACCCGCTGGATGCGACGTTGGGCCAATGGGTGAAGAAGTTCTTGGTCTCGGGTCGCAATACGCCAAGGTTCCTCCTTCCTCGCAAAGGTGTCGACGGAACCATTTACCAAGATCGCGAGTTGATGATCCTAGCTCGTGCTGCGTTTTTGGCCAAAGACTGGGCGAAAACGGAACCGGCATATCGTGCCTTGGCGACTGAGTTCAACAACCAGATTAAGACCAAGGTTGCAGACCGCTTCGACCGTTTTGCGATATTGCGGACGTGGAATAGCGAGGACGCGGCGAAGTGCGTTTTTGATGCCGAACCACATGGTTCCAAAGCCGAAAAGATTCCCGTCGCGATCCAGGACAAGATCAAGCAAAACCTCTTTATCGCGGAGGAGTTCGACGACATGGTCGTCTCGTTCGCCCAGCGCAGCATGTCGCTTGCGAAGTTGTTGGCGGAGTTGCGCGAGCCTCGCGGAGTCAAGGAATGCATTCCTTGGCTAGGCGAAGCGGCGGCCAAGGATGCTGTCCTCGCGGTATGCGCCGATGGGCGGGTGGCAATCAATGTGCGTGGCCTGCGGTCGCTGCAACGAGTGCCCGGCGAAGATGCTGATGTCGCGTTGAGGCGCATGAAGCGTGACTTTGACGTTGCTGGCAAACAGTTGGAGGATACGCTGCTGACATTGCCTGGCACACCGCCGCAGAGTTCTGGGCAACCAGGCGCTGGCGAGCAGGCCCCAAGCGGCACGCCAGAGCTTCCGGGCATTCCAGGCCTGCCCGGCCAACCGGATCAGCCACCAACCAATCCGTTCGGGCAGCCGATCGCGCCAGGAGATGGAGGCGGCGCGTGGCCGGCGCCGCCAGTAATGACGACAAAGCTGAACGCCGATCCGACATCGGCTTTGAATCTTCTGAGTCGCGTCGCGGACACGTGGCGAATCCAACCAGGCACGACCGTCAAGAATGTGTCCTTGCGCATCGACAAGCTCACCGGGGCGCAACTTCAACAGCTCATCAGGACATTGCCTGATGGCCTTTCATATGGGCTCGATGCCGAGAAGGAGGAATCCTAATGAGTGTCGATTCCACATTGCTTGATCGGCTTTTGATCGAGCCGTCGCAAACAGCATGGCCACTGATATTTGATGAGCTATGGCAACGATTGTCTGTCCCCATCGTCGGCGATCCAGCTTCCGAGCTGGTTCGGCGCGACAAGTTGGTCGAAGGGCTCGACCTGGTCCTTTCCAGCTCTGCGTGGGAGCTATGGCGCGACTTCGAGTCTGCTGCTCCAAGCAATGCCAAAGCGATTGAAGAATTTTGGAATCAGGTACAGGGTGGCAAAGCCGTGTTGGTCCTCGATGCGCTATCGCTGCGGGAGGTGCCGTGGCTATTGGCGGAGGCTGAAAGTCGTGGCTACAAGATCAAACAAGCGAAAGCCTGTGCCTCGGCCCTGCCTAGCGACACAACAAGCTTTGCAAAGTTATTGGGTCTGCCGCAACGCTCAGCTTTGACGGCTGGCGCGGTGAATTCTTTAAAACTCGCAGGCGCTGCGACAGCTCTCTTTGATCAGCCTTGGCAGGAGTGTGCAAACACGTTACCCAACAGCCCGTCTCTTTTCGTTTGGCACGAGTGGCCAGATTCTTTGCTGCACGACTACGCGGCGCCAGGCAAAGGGCTGGCGCCGTTGGCCCAGGCAGTAGACGCAGTGCTGTGCGGCGATGAGTTCTGGTCCTTCATCGACCGTCTGGCAACAGGACGAACGCTGGTGATCACTTCCGATCACGGCTACGCCGCTTCGGGTCATTTCGGTGATGTCCATGACTTGGTTCAGAAGGATTATTTGGCCTCGACATACGGAGCGGAACGGTTCGCTTCATCGCAGGATCAGGCAGGTTCGGCGTGGGCTCCACCGTTGGATATTGCGATGACGACGAAGCGTGGTGCTTACCGTTTTGTCTTGGGGCGACGTTCATGGAGCGTCGCGGGAGGCAGGAAAAATTTGGCTCATGGAGGGATTTCGTTGCTTGAAGTGGCGTCCCCCTTCATTGAGATAGTCAAACAGAATTGAAGGCTCGCATGGCAACTCAAAAAAAATCAAGCAAGCCCAAGGTAGAGCAAGTTCTCGACGCGGTATCGGCGTTATTGGAAGCGGGCAAGCCGCAGATGTTGGAGGGACTCGACTTCTCTGATCCAAATCGTCCGAAGTCCTGCCTGGAGGTCGACTTTCCTATTTTGCCGATCAATGAGGTTGCAGTCATTGAAGGCAACGCCGACAAGCCGATCTATCAGGTCAGCAAATATTGGGCACGCAGGTCTTCCAGCGTGTTCCGGGCGATGCTCATCGCGGCGGCATCAAAGGCACCGACATCGGAGCGTCAAGCCGGCGCGACAGTCTGGAAATCATTTTATGGAAATCACCAGGGCAATCCGGATTTCTCGAAGTTGAAGGTGGCCGATATCTTCATGGGTGGTGGCACCACGCTGGTCGAGGCCGCGAGGCTCGGAATGCAGGTGGTCGGCAATGATCTCAATCCAATGTCGTGGTTTGTGGTCAAAAGCGAGCTTGCGCAGACAACCAAGGAAGAGGTCGAAAGCCTTCTGGCTGATGTTGATGAAAAGATCGGCGCGTCTCTTCGCCCATATTTTGTCCACAGTTGCCCGAAGGGTCATAAAGGGCGTTGGATTTCCAAGCGCACCGGCGAAGATCAACCCGAAGGATTCGATCCAACTACGGTTCCCTATGAAGATCGTGGCAGCTATGGCTATTCAGGCCCAGAGTTGATCTATACATTTTGGGCTAAACACGGTCCTTGTCAGGCGGACGGGTGCGGGCATAAAACTCCGCTGATGGGCAATCCTGTTTTTGCCGTCAAGACGCTAATGGTGAAAGCGTGGCTCGACAGGACTTGCGGGTCATGCGGTGAGACCTATGACCTGGAACAGCGGGCATCGCGGATGGCTCCCGGCGAGCCTTATGTGGTTGCGGTCTCGGAAAAGCCGCATGCCGTGATGGACGGGAAAGGGCGTTACGCCTGTCCAAAATGCGGATTGGAGTCCGTTGATCACGCTGGTCGCTTGCTCGGCGAGTCCTTGTCGTTAGGCAAAGCCGAAAACAAGAAAGTGTATCTGCATTTGATGGTCGATCCAGAATGGCTCAAAGGAGCAGGATCGACTGACGCTAAGGGACAAGCGTTGGGAGGAAGTGCGACAGACACGGCTGAGGAAAATGTCAGGTGGTATCGCGAGCGCGCAAAGACGATAGCCTTCATCGAGATTCGCGCCGAGGTATTGCCTGAAACGATCACGCACCCTGGAACCGACCGGCAGATATTCACGATGATCGGAACGGCGGAGATGCGCCAGACGGCCAGTGGGATGCAGCCGCGTAAGTCTTCATTCGCATGCAAATCGCCGACCTGTGGTCGCGGATCGGATGTGCTTGATGCAGTGCGCGCAAGCCACAAGACAGGGCCAATGTCGCCTTTTGCATACCATTTGCATTGTCCTGAATGCGACGCGGACGGCGAGCCTTATTCGGGCCGCTCGTTTGTTCCTGCAAAAGATGTGTCTGCCATTGTGGCAAGCGAATTGGAATGGGCAAACCGCAAGGACGCCGACCTTGCTGGTTATTGGCCGACCGATGAGCTTTCGAATGGCTGGAAAACGCACAAATGGGGAATTCCTGACCATGGTTACACACACTACTGGAAGATGTTCAATTCCAGACAGTTACTTGTGCTTTCCCAGTTGTTGAAGACGATCGTTGAAAGTCCCGTGGGGCAGTGGGACGCGAAAGAAGCTCTGCTTGGGTCTTTCCAGCAATACATTCGGAACCAAAATCTCCTCTGTTTCTGGAACGAGAGCGCCGATAAAATGGAGCCGCATTTTTCGGGCAACAACTATTCGCTCAAGTCTCGGCCGATTGAAAACAACTTGTTTGGCAAGATTGGACGCGGCAATTGGCGCGCCTGCGCCGAAGGAGCAATTGAGGCGCTCGCCTGGCGCAAACGCCCTTGGGAGCGTGTGACAAAGACGGAGCTTCAACGGACGGCCAAAGATTTGGCCAAGGAGCTCAAGCAGGCCAAGAGTTTGAAAGTTCCGACAGGTGATGAGGTCTTGGACCGCATCACATTGACATGCGGCTCCTCAACCGATCTGCATCGAATCGGAAACGAGTCCATCGACATGGTCATCACGGACCCTCCATTTAGTGAGTTGGTCCAGTATTCCGAACTGTCGGATTTCTTTTACGTTTGGTTGGCACCGACATTGCGTAAACGCTATCCGGAAATCTTTGACAACCCCTTCACACCGAAGACTTTGGAGGCGGTGGAGAACCCATATCGCCAAGGAAAAGACGCCAAGGCTTTCTACCAGCGCATCTTGACCGAGTGCTGGCGAGAAGCGCATCGAATCATCAAGCCGGGTGGGCTGCTTGCGTTCACTTTCCACCACAGCGAGGACGGTCCTTGGGTTCAGGTTCTGGAAAGCTTGTTCTCGGCAGGTTTTTATTTGGAGGCCACCTATCCTATCCGAGGCGATGAGTCTAAGGGCGATTCGCAGTTTGGCTCGATGAAGGTCGAATACGACATCATCCATGTCTGCCGCAAGCGCGTCGATGAGCCTGAAATGATTAGCTGGGCCAAATTGCGTCGCAAGATTTCCGACGATATCCAGCAGCTCAAGGATTTGCTCGAACAGCATCAGCATGATGGATTGCCGAAGGCCGATTTGGAAGTGATCAAGCGTGGCAAGGCGTTGGAGTATTTTTCCAAGCACTACGGCAAAGTCTATGTTGAGCGTGGCCGAGAGTTCACTTTGCCGGAGGCCTTGTCAGGCATTCGCCAGCTCATTGATGATAGCGAAGGCGGCATCGTGCCGCCAGTGTTGGCGGAGCCGTATACCCGTCAGTTTTTGCGCATCTTCGATCAGATTGCCGTCGTTCCTCGCGACCAGATGATGAAGTTTCTGAGAGGCACGGGCACTGAGCTTGATGTTTTTGAAAAGCTTGGCTGGTGCGTCGAAGAAAAGAAATCGTTCCACCTTGTCTCCCCTTTGGAGTTCGCGCAGGCATGGCGGGGCAAGCCGCGCAAGGGAATGTCAGGCGATCTTGATCAGGCTCTATTCTTGATTGGCGCGTGCTATCCAGACAGCGGAATCCGTGTCGACGAAACCTTGAACAACCCGAACTTCATTCCACACCCGGCAGTGGCCGATTTGTTGGAGTGGCTGGGGACTCGCGGTGGCTTGGCGGAGATGCGTAGAGCATCCCATCTTGCGACGAAACTATTTTCCCGGTGGCTTGCTGATCACAAGAGCAAAGAGGATGACGGCAAACGGCAATTTGATATGTTTGGGGAGGCATCATGAGCAGTCCTATGGAAATCGACGTATGGCGTCGTCAAGGCCACTCGATCCTTTGGGACGCTGCGGAACTCGCTGCCCTATGTGGCGACAAGAGTCCCGTCAGCCTTCGGCAACTCTTGAGATTCAAGGCGTCCGGTTGGGCCAACGTTGACGACGTGCTGATCCGGGGCCGGGCGTTGGTTGTGGCTGGCCTTGATGGCGCCTTGGATGCATTACACCCAGACAAGGCCACAGATTGGCTTGAGCAGTCGATTTATCCGGCGATTTTGTCGTTCCAGAAGTCGGTGGCGTCGGGCGGTGGCGAGGCGGCTCTGATTTTTTGGTTTGCCGATTCGCGCCGGTTCACATATCGCCAGGCCGAGCAGGCAGCCTATTGGCATTGCAGCGGCGCGCAAGGTTCAAAGGAAATTCCCATTGGACGTTGCTTGTGGAATGGCTCTGAGCCCAACAGCCAGGAAATCAGGATGAAGGGCAATACTCCGCCGCGCTTGTCGGGTTATTACTTGCAGCGGATTTCCTGATGGCGGTAACCGTCGAGGGCGCTCCAGCGCAGATCATCCATCCCGGCCAGCGGGTAAGGCACGTCCAGTTCGGCGAGGGCGTCGTCGTATCGGTGGCGTCCGATGGCTATGTCCGCGTGTTCTTCCAAGGCGGCGAGCGCCAGGTCGCGGTCGATGCGTTGTTGCCCGCGCTGGGCAGGACTCAGCGCGTGGTGGCCAACGTAGGCCAGGGCCGCGACAGGGCTCGCAAGGCTTGGCTCGCATGGCAGGCCCATGTCCTGCCTTTGATGGAAAGCGCGGCCTCGCTCACGTCAGCCAAGATTGATCTTCTTCCTCACCAAGTCGTTTTGACCCATCGCGTGACGACCACCGCGCCGCGCCGGTTTCTGGTGGCCGACGAGGTGGGCTTGGGCAAGACCATCGAGGCCGCGCTGATCCTGCGTGAGCTGGCCAGCCGTGGCGAGTTGAAGCGGGCGTTGATGGTGGTTCCGGCAGGCCTAGTTAACAACTGGCACCGCGAGCTCAATGAGGTGTTCAACCTCAATTTCGAGGTGTTCGGCTCCGAGGGCGACGTGACGGACCGGAAATCCAACGCCTTCGCTAAGCATGATCGCCTCATCGCCAGCATCGACACCCTGAAGCGCAAGGCGCGAGTGAAGAAGCTTGAAGAAGCGCCGAAATGGGACTTGGTGGTGTTCGACGAGGCCCACCATCTGACCGCCTTCAAGTCGGGTGGTAAGGTCAAGAAGACCGAGAACTACAAACTGGCCGAATCCCTTCGCGACCACAGCCGGGATTTGCTTTTGCTGTCGGCGACTCCCCACCAAGGTGATCATTTTCGCTTTTGGATGCTGATCCAGCTACTGGATTCGACCTTGTTCAATTCTCCCGAGGAGATGGTGCGCGAGCGCCACCGGCTCAACTCGGTGGTGGTGCGCCGAACTAAGGCCGATGCGTGCAAGCCGGATGGAACCGCTTTGTTCGCTCGGCGCTGGGTCCACACCGAGTCGTTTTTGATGAATGACCGAGAGCGGCTGTTCTACTCTGGGCTCAACGAATACCTGCAAGACGGCTTCGCGCTGGCCAAGCGTCAGGGCAACAAGGGGATGGCTCTGGGCTTTGTGATGACGATCTTCCAGAAGATCGCCGCGTCCAGCTTCGCTGCGGTCGCGCGCACGCTGCGCCGCCGCCTCATAGCGTTGACGGTCCACGAATCCTTGATGCATGACGAAAACCGCGACATCGACCGCCGCGACGAATCCTTGCGTGAGGCCAAAGACCTGATCCGCTCGGAGCTCGGGCTTGGGGATGATCGCCTGGCCGACATCGAGGTCGACCGCGCCCTTGGTGACATCCAGCGCAAGATATTGAAGAAGCTCGACGAGGAGGCCATGGACATGGCTTCCAGCGTGTCCGATGAGGTCGCGCTGGCCGCCGCCGAGGATTCGGCCGTGGCCTCAGTAGCTCTCGCTTTGCCGGAAGAGCGCCTGCGTATCAAGGATTTGCTTCGCAGATTCCCCGAGGAGACCGAGACCAAAGTCCAAAAGCTGCTGATGGCGTTGGGCGCATTATGGCGCCAGGACTCGGGCGAGCGCGTGGTGATCTTCGCGACCTATTTGGGCAGCGTCGAAATGCTGGGTCAGATGATTGAGCGCGAGTATCCAGGGCAAGGCGTGGTGGTCCTCAAAGGCGGCGACCATGGCAGCAAGGCCGCCGCCGAGAAGCGGTTCAAGCAGGCGGATGGCCCGCGCGTGATGATCTGCACGGCAGCGGGGCGCGAGGGGCTCAACATGCAGCACGCTCGCGTGCTATTCAACTTCGATCTGCCGTGGAATCCGATGGATATGGAGCAGCGGATCGGGCGTATCCACCGCTATGGCCAGAAGCACACGGCCCAGGTCTACAACCTGGTGCTGTCCGACACGATCGAAGGCAAGATTTTCTTGCTGCTCGACGAGAAGCTCACTGAGATCGCTAAAACGCTTGGCAAAGTCGACGAGCACGGCGAGGTCGCCGAAGACCTGCGTTCCCAAATCTTGGGCCAGCTCTCCGAACGGCTGAGTTACGAGAGGCTCTACGCCGAGGCGTTGGGCGACCCCGAGCTCAAACGCACGCGCGTCGAGTTGGAAGCGGCGATGACCAATGCGAGCCAGGCGCAAGCTGTGGTCTTTGAATTGTTCCAGGACCTCGGCGGCTTCAATATCGACGACTACAAGCCGCTGTCGGACACGTCGGCGGGGATGGGGGCATTGGAAAGCTTCCTCAAGGCGGCCGTGGAATCCGATGGCAAGAAGTTCGCCTCTTCCGGTCACGGCGCGTGGCAAGTTATCGGCGTCGATGGCGCCACGGTCGAGGCCAATTTCGTGTCGGACCGCGACCGGGCATTGGCCGACGAGCGCCTGTCCTTGCTCGGCCTCGATCACCCATTGATCGCTGACTATCTCGATGTCCTCCGATCCACAGCGCCCGAGAGCCTTGGCCTATCGGTGAAAGGCGTGGATGGCCGCCAAGGCATCCTGTCTCTTTGGCACGTGGTCGCCACCGACGACAAGCATCGCCAGCGGTCGCTGATCATTTCGCTTGCGGTGGACGAAGAAGGAAAGAGGTCGCCGTCCATGGAAAAGTTCGCCGATCAGTTGTTCGACGCGGAACCATCCGCGCCGGCCTTGGATCGCGAGCGGGCGTCCGAGAGGCTAACAACGGTCCTTGAGCCCATGCTCCATCGTGATTTGGTTCACCGGGGGCTGGTCAAGCCGGGCCAGGCCTATGAGACCGATTTGGTCGGATGGATTGAGGTCGTCTAGCAAGGGATCGCGTGGCGAATCAATAACCTATCCAACGGATGGCCCGCGCTGCCGCCCAAGCCCCCAAGTGACCGATGACCCCCGCACGATGGCCGATACCTGCTGTCCAAGTCGCTGTTCCACCACCGGTCGCCACGGCACCAGACTGAAACCCATGCCATCGTCCAGCATCGCGAAGCGACCGCTGGCGAGCTGGACTGAGCGGCGGTAGATGCCGTCTGC
Source organism: Undibacterium sp. 5I2 (assembly GCF_035019605.1). NCBI lineage: Bacteria > Pseudomonadati > Pseudomonadota > Betaproteobacteria > Burkholderiales > Oxalobacteraceae > Undibacterium > Undibacterium sp. 5I2. The sequence goes on from NZ_JASJVS010000014.1 coordinate 40,007, forward strand.
GCGCTCGCCGTCGCGCAGCGGACGGTGGGCCAGTCCGGTCTCCTGCTGGATCACTTTGCCCACTGCAACCAATTCCCGGTCGCGCAAGGTAGATAGCAAGTTGCGCGCTAAAACCACGCGCGGGCCGCGCCGCTCGGCCAAGCCCTGCTCGACAAGGAAATTGATTCGGCCTTGCAATGCGTCACGCACCTTGACACCGAAGCCCCGTGGCGACAGGTCTTTCGCGTCGCCCACCATTTGATGGTCCAACCATGTTGCGCCCTGGGCGCCTACTTGCTGTTCGATCGACAGGTGCGAACGCAACTCAATAGTGCCCTCTGCGGCCCGCTGCGCATCGTGCGCTTGCGTGCGTGACAAGAAGTCAGGCGGTATGCGCCAAACGCCGTCGGCCATGCGCTCCACGGCTCCAGAGCGGCGCAGCGCTTCGAGTCGGCGCACATGGGCATCTACCGCAGTTTGTGGGTCTGCGGCACCTTCTTGTCGAAGCTGCACAAGATGGTCGGCGCTGCGGTAGAGACCTTCACGCACTATACCCGCGATGTTGCGGTCTACCGCTCGTTCCCGTTCGGCAGGCTTCACTTCCACGATGCCACCCACCGGCAGCGCGGCCAGGTCCGCGCCAACCGGCAGGCGGACATAGTGCGCGCGGCCGTCGATGCCATCCACCACCATATAGCCTCGGTCATTAAGTTCGTCGGCCAGACCCTTGGCGGCGATGCGGCCCAATACTGGCGTTGCCGGCGCAGTCTCCAGTACCAACTCCCGCTGCTCGCCCCGCAAGGCTTTGTGCATTGTGCGCAGGATGTCGCCCCGCTCGCCCATCGTGGTCAATGTCTGTTGCATGTTCGGGGATAGCCGCCAGTGGTTTGCGTCGATTCGCTCGGCCAGCTCCATCGCCTCCAACCGCTGCAACCGGGCACGCAAAACGGTTTGGTACTGTCGGTCGTTGGGCTGCTGGGTCAGGTCCACGATATCCGCGCTGGCCTGCCGCAACAGCGTCCGATCCAAACTCGTCAGCCGCTCCTGCTCGACCTCCCGTAACTGCCCCTGCCGAATATCCAGTTCGGTGCGCGGCCCCAGCCATTCGGTCGCCAGTTCGCTGGCGCGCATGCGCATACCGTGCGCCATGTAGTCCGGCGCAATCACCAGGTCTTGCCCCTTTCCTCGACCAATCCCGGCGTGCCCGCGCAGCACGATGTGCGTGTGCGGATTGTCCGTATCCCAGTGATCGACAGCCACCCAGTCCAGCCGTGTTTCCAGGTCGGTGCTCATGCGCTGCATGAACTCGCGCGTGTAACCGCGCAGGTCTTCCAGCTCTCCGGCATCCTCCACCGAGACGATGAAACGGAACTGGTGGCGATCACCCTTGCCGCGTTCCTCGAAGGCCTTGAGGTCAGCCGTGTCGGTCTCGGCGCCGTAGGCCTGGCCTCGCTCTCCATCGCGCGTCACGCCGTCGCGCTCAATGTAACGCAGGTGCGTCGATACGGAATTGGCGCCAACCTTCTTCAGCACCACAAAACGAGACTTGATGATCACGCGCCGCGCGTCGGCTCCAAGCGTGCGGCCTGCCATGCCTGAAGCCACGCGGCCCCGTCCGAAGGTCGATGCGGGACGCGCACCGCGCGCGCCCGAGGTCTTTGCACCGGCCTTCGAAACCTGCTTCAGGACTTGCGAGACAAAGCGCTGTGCGCGCTGGCCGCTTTGCGATCCATCCGGGCGTTTAGGTGCCCCCGGCTTGATGCGCAAACGGTCGTCGTCACGCGAGGCCATGGCACCAGCTCCAGCGTAGATTGGCATACCGCATCGAAGACGGCACACCGGAAACCTTGAGCCCATCCGGCTTTGCGCTCCACGACGGCACGCTGGCTGCAAGCCGCCGTGCCGTGCCAAACCCACGTGCAGACTGCCATTGCGACACGGTACGTGCCGCCCCTTTTATCTTGCCCTCCGCCTTTCCCGATCGCTGACGCGACCGGCCCCGACGGTCTGGCTGCGATTGTCTGCACGGGTGAAGCACCTCAGCCGCAGGCCGTGGTGCAAACGATGTGCAGCGAGACTGCACGAAGAGCGGTATGCAGCGCTGCACGTTCATGGCCTCTCCCATGTTCACCACGTCCATAATGGCTGCGCGCTGCCGATCACGGCGGAGACAGCTACGGGACCGAAGTACCGGCTGTCAAACGATGCCGGATTGGTTGCACTGAGCAGGAACAGCTCACCACCGTGAAGCTGCCGACATTGTTGCCATGCCGACAGTGGACGGCCACGGCCATCTGTTGCATGGACGCCAGCCACGGGTATGTCGTCGATGCGAACGATGCGCTTCTCGATGCACACCTGCTGCGGTGACATCGCGCCGATGCGCTTGAGCAGCGGGATGTGCTCGGGTAGGTAGCCACGCTGCGCAGCCAGTGCGGCGGTGTCTGCCGGAAGCTGGACGAGCACGAAGCTGCCGACGTGTAGCGATTCAGGCGGGTCGATGCGATACCAGCCAGGCGGTACGCTGTCGCTGGGGTTGTAGACGATGCGCGCCAGTGATGTGTGCAGCGACGGCCAGGCAAGCGCAGCGATGCCGAGGCTGGTGAGCAGCGCGACTACAGCGCGACGGCCGTTCATCGCATCACCTCGCCTGCGAGGTAAGCTGCATGCCGCTCGACCGTATAAGCAGGTAGTGGTAGCCGCGCAGACAGCCGGTTTCCCAACGTGCGCCAGTACGCGGGCGACACGGTCACCGGATTGATGCCAAGCGCTTCGATGGCGTCGATCTGCGGCAGGACTGACTGCACTTGCTGTTCGCCTTCGGCGTGCAGCAACAGGCGCGCACCAGGTTGGATGCCAGCGATGCGCTGCACCGCATCGAGTGGCGTGCAGGTTTGCAGCACCAGGAGCTGCCAGCGCGTCGTGCCGTAGTCGTTGGACTCCCAGCGCACGCGGCAGAACAATGCGGCAGGCAGGAACAGCGCGCAGCGCCGCCAGCGGTCCAGGCGCAGCTCACGAACTGGATGGCCGAAGCGCAGATAGAGGTTGATCCGACGTTCGACGAACGCCAGCGACACGCGCGTCAGCGGCGTGCTATTCGTGACGTTTGAAAACACGGGAAGTGGTATGGGTGGCGCGTTGCTGGCCACCTGCGGTATTGCACTCATGATTGCTTCTCCGGGAATTCATGCTCCAACAGATCACGCAGCATCTCGGCCACCGTGATGCCGCGTGTAAAGGCGTCAACCTTGATGCGGGCGCGCAGCGCCGGCGTCACGTCGATGGTCAGCCGGGCGGTATGGAGGTCGGTTTTGCCGATGTCCGCACCGTCGCCCTGACGCACCCATGCATCGGCATGCGGGTCGGCAGGCGGACGCGCACCAATGGCAACCCGTTTGCTGTTCTTCATCGCGCCATCCTCAACACTTCATCGGCGAGTGCCGCGATCTCGCGGGCAGCGATGCTCTCTGCATCGATTTCGCGGGCAAGTCGGCCAGCGGCCACGCTGTCGGCGAACACGATGCGTTGCCGAACCTCCGACAACAGCGAGGGCAGCGGTTGATCCGCGAGCGCACCGCGTGCCTCGCGTCCGATCACCGTGATGCTGACACGCCGGTTGATGACGAAGGCCGCGCGCAGCGCTGGCCGGAACACCTGCGCCTCGCGGATCAGCGACACCATCTCGGCGCTGGCCCATACGTCGTAGGGACTGGGTTGCACGGGGATCAGTACCAGGTCCGCCGCGAGCAACGCGGAGCGCGCGAGAGCGGCGATCCGGGGCGGGCCATCGATCACGATGTGATCGCAGCGCTTGGCGAGTTCTGACGCTTCCTGATGCAGTGTTTCCCTGGCCAGACCGACTGCACCGAACAACCTGGGCAAACTGTTCTGGCTACGGCGCTGTGTCCAATCGAGTGCCGAGCCTTGAGGATCGGCATCGATCAGGATCACGGCGCTGCCTTGCATTGCCAGCTCACCGGCGATGTGTGTGGCGAGGGTTGTCTTGCCGACCCCGCCTTTCTGGTTCAACAGTGCGATGATCATGATGTGCTCCCTCCTGCCCGCCGACTTGTCCACAGCGCGCGTGGGCTTCTTATCGTTAGTTTTATAGATTCAAAGTTAGAACCTAAGTTAGGAAACGCCGAAACCCGCGCTGCGCAAGGCTTTGCGACGCGTTCGCACTCCTGATAGCACGACAGCACTGCGCCTGATAGCACGAGGATTCCCACTCCCGATAGCACGAGCGTATTCACCGTTTGTCCACAGGCTTTGCACCGGCATTGAAGCTGCCACCGGGGCGCAGCGGTGCCGTGGACGGCACGGCGCGGAAGGTCAGCACCTCCGGCCCGTGCCTGGGACGCAGGACGGCGAGCGTGTAACCCGGCAAGGGTTGTCGCGCCACGATGCAACGCAGGTCGTAGGCGAAGTCGGTGAAGCGCGCCATGCTCCCGGACTTGCGGTGCAAGTGCGGGAAGTCGAAGCGCCAGCCTTCTCGCTGCCAGCCGCCGTGTTTGCGTACCAGGCGGTACAGCCAGCGCTCGATACCGCCGGTCAGGCGGAAGTAGTTGGCGTCGATAGTCAATACCAGGCTCTCTTCGAACACCCCGGCATAGAACCAGTCCGGCAGGATCAGCTCGATGCCCAGCGGCCGGCCTTGGCCGTCCGCACGTTCCTTCCATTCGTTGATCCACGAGAAGCGGTGCAGGCGCCGCGCATTGGCTTGGCGAATCGATGTGGCGACGCTGGTGGACTGCAAGCGGTCCAGCGCAGCCTTCAGGCGCTGGTAGTCGCGCAGCGACGTGCCGCGACCAATGAAGCGCAGGATCTCGTAGGGTGTGGCCGCCATGAGTCGCGACGAACGCAACCCCGCATCGCGCGCCTCGACGATCTGGCTGGCTGCCCAGATCAGGATGTCGGCATCCCAAATTGTCGCCAGGCCATGTTCGGCCGTGCCTTCGACCCGCACGGTCACGCTGTTGGTGCGGAAGTCGATCGGCACCGTGCGCTTGGTCTTTGCCAGCGAAAAGAATGGGTAGGCCATCAGGTCTTGCGCGTCGCGTGCCGGTAGCTCGCCGGAGAAGGCATGGAACAGTTCGAGTTGTTCGCGCTGCGGATCGTGACTGGGGTGCCCGATGGCCATTGGTGACGGTGTCCATCGCCGGTCACCGAGCGCCAGGACGGCGCGCAGTGTGTTGTTCGGCGTATTCGGGATCGGACGTCATCTCAAAGCTGCGTGCATCGGCCCAGGTTTCGAGGTCGATGACGGCGTACATCACGCGCCGGCCAAACTTGCGAAAGCGCGGTCCGCCGCCAATGACGCGCTGTTTTTCCAGCGTGCGCGGCGACAGCCGCAGGAATTCGGCGGCTTCGTTGTTGGTCAGGTAACGCGCCGGCTGCTGGGCGGCGGTGGGTGTGGCTGCGGGTAGGTGCTGCGGCGGTAGCGGTTCGGGTCTCATGGCATGTGCCTCCATCGGTCAGGATCGCCGACGAAGCAATCGCCGCCGGATGGAAGCAGTCTCGGGAAAGTCAGGCGTGTTGTGCAGGGACGTTTTGCGCCGCCGCGCGAACGTCCCTGCGCGGTCTTGCCGAATTAGAGTAGGCGGTGGTATCCACCATCCATGAGCGTTTGCCCGCGCCGGATCATGCGGCGGACCTGGGCGCGCAGATCGCCGTCGTCGTACCAGCGCTCCGTAACGGCGGCGATGCCGAACAACACTTCGGCCACGCCGCGCTGCGAAGCGCCGGCCAGCGTGCCGTCGAGCGCCTGCAGGGTGCGCATGTGGAGCATTGACGCGCGGCCTGGTCGGCCGGTGGTGATCGCAACGGGTTGCACCTTTGCGGTGTCAAGCAACGCCAGCTCGGCTTCGATGGCGCGCCAGCGCTCGGAGAGCTTGCAACCGGCGCGCACGGCATAGGCGTAAGCCATGCCGTCTTCCAGCGCGGGAGATATCGCCATGCGCAGCATGCGATTGACGATTTGGGTGGTCAGCACCAGGCGCTTGCCGTCGTGCATCAGGTGTTTGCGGCCGGGGAGGCACCAGAGCTGGAACAGCAGCGCATCGGCCGTGGGATCGGCATCAGGATAGACCTGGACTACCGAGGACGGATCAGGAAACCAATCGGGGTACGCGTCGCGTGCATCGCGCGCGGGATCTTCCAGCAGGCGCAAGCCCCAGTGAAGAGCATCGTGTTGCGGTCGTCGTCGGTGGCGTTGCCAGGCGCGCCGGTATTCCGGGTTGCGCCGCAGGTATTCCCAAGCCAGCGCGGGGCCGTCCAGGTGCAGGACATACAGGTATGCCGCACTGGGATGCCACTGAATAGTGCTCGACTCTGCCATGGCGCAAACTCCTCTCGGGTAGAAGGAACTTAATCGCCATGGGAATACGGCGGGCAAGACCACGTCGGTCTTCGACCGCTACGAGTCAACAAGGTTTGCAATTGAAGTAAGGTCGCCAGCAACGGGCCGAGTATTCGCACCGCACCCAGCGCAATCCACACGCCTGTCGAGTTTGCTCAAAATAGCCCGCTTGGGCGATTCAATCTGTGCGGTGCCGCACTCAGTGCAGGTCTTTCTGGCTGAGCAATGCCGCATCGCGCTGGCAAGCAAGGACGATCAGTCGTTGACCGATCCGTCGGCCTGAGCCAGTTGGGCGTACTCAGAAAGTCGCCGCCGTGGCGTGAAATGCAAATCGCGTACAACGGCGAGGTTCTGTGGCCCGCGAATGCCTTCCAGGACGGACAAGCGCACATGGCCGAGTTCCGGCGCACCTATACCGAGGTCGATCAGGCCGAAAGCGGTGTCGCCGTCGGCGGGACTGAGTTCGGTCAAGAGCCAGGTCGCATGCGCGTCCAGGGTGAACAGCTTGACAACCGGCAGCGGGTCGCGCTTCTCGCCGCGCGCGGCGGCGGCGCCGTTGTCTAGCAGTTGAACACGGTGATCGTCGGTGATGAGTGGTTTCATGGTCGCTGGGCGCAAGTGGTTACGTTCAACGGAACATTAGTTTTGCGCAAACGCGCCGATGCGTCAAAGTTTGAATGGTCAAGTGTGCTTCTGCGTCACATTGCCATAGCGGATTCCACCGAATCCGTGGGCACACGTATTGGCAATTACGTCAGTACGGAAACCATGATTTCCGTAGATGCGGTTTTCAGAATAGGCACGCCCGCCACAAGTTCAAGCAGGAAAACCATAAATGAGCACCAATCCAGGCCCGGAGGGGAAAATAGGCAACTAAAGAGCGCTGCCTGGCGGCAGCGCCCGTGTGACGGCTACGTCACGATACGCTCCGCGCGGCGCGCTTCTTGCGCATAGGCACTGATTGCCTTCGTGGCAACGAAGTGCAGATCCCGCTCAATCGGAAGACCAAGACGGCCGCGCACTGATTGCAACTCGGCCAGACTCACATAGCCCAGCTCCGGGAAGCCTTGCCCCAGGTCGCAGAGTCCGAAGGCATGGTCGTGGTCGTCCGGGTCGATCTCGGTGAGCAGCCAGGTCGCACCCGCGTCTGGGGTGAACAACTTGACGACGGGCGGTGGGTCGAAGGCTTCGTTGTCGAGGGACTGCTGGCCGTTGGCCAGCAATTGCGCACGCAGTGTTTCGGTGATGAGGTTCATGATTGCAACTCCTTGAATGGACGCTCCCGATCGGAGCGCTGCGTGTCTGGCGCACGCGCATAGCGCGGCCGTCACACCGGTTGACGGGCGTGCGGCGTGCGCCAAGCTGCGCTGCCTGTCCGGTCGGTGATGCGGCCATGCACGACAAGAGTGGCGCCGTCATGAAGCGCCGCAACGCTGCGATGAACAGCGTCGGCATCAGACCAGGTTCGATGGTGCAGGAGTACAGGAGGTCTTGCAGGCCGATCAGGCGCGGCCTGTTCGGCGCATTGCGAGGGGTGCCAAGCACAGCGCGGCGGGGATGGGCGTCAAGCCGATCCCTGGAGGGCAAGCGTAGCGCGCAGCGCCATCCAGCGAGGAGGCGTCAGCGATGGAAGCCGAAGGGGCGAGACGCCATCGGCGGCTTGATGCGCAGCACGACAGCGTGGCCCGGCATCGCCGGGGACGCACGAAGGCCTTCAATGTCCAAACTCATGAAAACGTACAACCGGTTTTACGCCTCTCCGTAAAACTACAGAACCGACAACCCGTAGAAGCGGCTTTGTGCTCAAGCACGAATACGGAAGTGCGGTTCCACGCAATTCCGTACTTCGTCAATCAGCGATTCAGTGCATGAAATGACACGGCCCGTGCTATGAGGCGCGAGCCGCTGACGGTGAACGCAAAAACGCGCCCCGCTGCAAGAACGGGGCGCTAAGGGCGATGATCAGTCGCCCTTGCTGCGCGACCAGATCAGGTTGTGCGCGCCGACCTCGCCTTCGACCAGGCGGGCATAGATGGTCGCCGGGAACGACGGGTCATCCAGGGTTGCCGACAGGTAGGGCCGCTCCGCCTTGCTGACTTTCTTCCACGCCGCGCCGATCTCGAAGTTGCCGGCGACGATGCGGTAGTCCGGGGCGTTGTCGCTCTCCTTGGTGTTGGGAACGAATTTGACCTTGACGTTGAGCGTCAGGGTGCGAACCGTGCCGGTGAAGCTGTCGTTTTGTGCGGTAAAGATGCCGATGTTTGCCATGATGATTTCCTTTCGGTGAATCAAGGTCGCGCCCATCGCGGCCTTGTCGGTGATCCAAAGGGCGAGGTACGGGCGGGCTGCACCGCAAAGCGGCCGCAACAGCGTGGAGGACCGGGAGGCGCGGCGATTTTGTTGCGCGAGGAAGGCACACCGTGCCGGGGAAAATCGTTGCGCCGGACGGTTGCAGCCATGAAGCCCGAGGCGTAGCCGCTGCCGCGCCAGGATTCACGACAAGTCAAGGCCGCCGTTGGGTGCGATCCTCACCGGAAGGCAGCATGGCTCCGGCATCTCAGCACAGGCGCTGCGCCGCCACGCACCCATTCATCATCAAGGTCATTTCCGAATCACCAAGGGTGAACGCTCCTCACGCATTGGCGCGGGCTTGATCGATTGCGGTGGGGATGGTTCTGGGCATGGTGGACGGCCTGTCTGTGACCCGCCGTCGTTTCTGGCGACGCTGCCCGGCAGCGTCGGGGGCGGTGCGTCATTGTGCAAGCGGGCGCAGCAAAAGCTGTCGCACTCCGGCGTCCCGCCTGTGCGGCGGGGCGCGTTTTTGGGAATTGGTTGGGGCTGTCGGCTTATTCGCTTACTTATTCGCTTGCTGACTCGTCCGTCTCAGCATCCGGGAGCGTTTCTGCTGGTGCCTCCTGTACCGCTGCCCGCAACATCACCGGCAGCCAACCCGTGCCCACCGCCAGCCGTTCCGCTTCGCTGGCCAAGTCGTTTTTCTTGAGTTTGGCCAGCCGCGCCGCATGCTCTGGCGCAAATACCTGCACCGCCTCGATGGCTTTGGCCTTTGACACATGGGCGAAGTAGCCGTCGGCGGTCGGTGTCCACCACGGATGCATGTCAAGGCCCACCGCCTGCGCCAGTGCGAATGCAGGCAATTTGTCTTCGTGTGGCGTGACCGCGCCCACCGTCGTAGCCACGCACACCGCCAGCAACGACAGCAGTTCCGGCTGAGGCAACGCCAGCAGTTCCGCGAACAGTGCGTCCGAGTCACTGGGTAGCCGTGCCGCCCACGCCTGCCGTACTTCCCGCAAACCGATCAGGGCGGGCGACTGCGCCACGTCTGGCGCGAACGTATCGAGTCCATCCTGCGGCGAAGCGCTGATGTTGATCGGCGAATCGTCCGAGCGGTAGCCATCGACCACCACGCGCAGCGCGAGGCGATGCACCACGGCCACCAGCGCCACTTGCGGATGGCGGGCGACTTCCGCTTGCAGCGCCGCCGTGCGGTGTGCGCTCAAGCGCCGCGCCAGCTTCTCGGAAATGTTCGGCGTGGTCGGTTGCAGTGCCTCGCCTTCGCTATCACCACCAGCCTGTATGCCTTGCCGTTCCTGCGCCCGCAATGCCTTGGCCTCGGCCTCGCGCAACAGGCCGCGATGGATGATGATTTCGCCCGTATGATCGACAGCCACGATAGCCCCGGCCATCGTCAGCACCTCGGGCGAAAACACCAACAGCGATTGCTCGATGATGTCAAGTTCCGCGCCAAGCTTGTCGCTTTCCTCGTAGAGAGGCGCGGCTTCTTCCTCCGCGATGTCCTCGGCATCGTCGGCATTCAGCTTGTCGTCGATGGCCTGTTGCCGCGATTGCAGCTTGGCGATGCGCTTGGCCTCGCTCTTGTTCGGCGTGCGCCGGTCACGGCGGGCACGCTGGAACCCGTGCAGTTCCGCCGATGTGATGCGCGGCACCGTTTCGACCCATGCCCAACCCTCCGCACGGGCACTGTCCGCAGCGGCTGCAAGTTTGTCTCGCGCCAAGGTGTCCAGCAATGCCGCATCGGAGAGGAACACGCCCCGTGTGTCGTCCGAGAACAGGTCGCGCCGAACACCGCCGCCTGCGGCCTCGTAGGTTTCGATGCCAACGAAGCGCGCCAGCGCATCGCGCGTGGCGTCGATCTCGCGTTCGGTCAGGTGCTCCCGTAGCGCCTGTGCGCTACGCTGCCACTGCGGCGCGTCATAGAACGCCGCCTCCTGTGCGCTGTGGTCGTCCGTGATGGCGAGCGCCATCAACTGGTCGAGCGTGACAGTATCGGCGCGATAGTCGATCAGCAGGCGCGGTGAGACATTTGCCAGTTTCAAACGGCGCTGCACCACTAATGGGGTCACGCCAAAGTCTGCGGCAATATCCTCGATGGGTCGACCTTCCGCGATCAGGTCGGCGAATGCCTCGAACTGGTCGGCGGGGTGCATGGCTTCGCGCTGCACGTTCTCGGTCAGGCTGGCGGTGCGGGCCGAGGCATCGGCCACCAGCAGGCAAGGCACCGCGTAATCTTTGGCAATGCGCCGCTTCTTCGCCAGCAGTTTCAATGCAGCGAGGCGACGGCCACCGGCCACCACTTCGTAATGTGCGCCATCGCTGGCAAGCGTCACGGTCAGGTTTTGTAGCAGGCCTACGCGCTGGATGCTTGCGGCCAGTTCGGTAATGGAAGCGCCCAAGGTCTTGCGCACATTGCGCTTGGATGGGCGAAGCTGCGACAGCGGCACCAGCAGCATGTTTTGCGAGGGTGTAGCGGCTTCAAGGGCTTCGACTTCTTGATGGGTAATGGTGTTCATGGTGATAGCTCCTGTCCCTTGTCGGGATGAAAGAAAACAAAAAATGGAAGAACAAAACTCGGTGTCGATTCACGGTGTCGGTATCTGCATGCGCGTTCTCCTGTGGTTTCAAAGCTGACCGGATTCCAAGATTCGGAGCCCGGTGTTGGCTTTGGTTGGTTCGGCGCAGAGACCTGGGTCGGTCCCTGTTTGCCGCCGTCTTTCCTGAGTTCATCGCCCGCGAAAAACCGGGCCAGCGGGGGGCTGGTTGTCAAGGAAGAAGCGCAGGGTTGGTGCGGCCCGCAGCGTAGCGAGGACTCGGACCTGCGCGCCTTGACTGCCAGGCACTGCGGGCTACGGTCGCGGGAAAAAGCGATGAACTAGGGGAAAGACGAAGAGCGGCCGATGGGCCAGGGGCTGCGCTGAATCCAACGCCGCGCGGCAAGCGCCACTGCGTGCCGAAGGCACGCCTGGATGGATGGCTGTTGGTCGATCAGGTGCAACCTGTTCGGCGGCATTGCAGGGGCGCCAAACAGAGTGCGGCGGGGATGGGCTGCATAGCCGATCCCCTGGAGGGCAAACGCAGTGCGCAGGCGTCAGCCGACCACAGGGAGGGAACGATGAAAGCCCGAGAGGGGCGAGACGCTATGGCGGCTCGATGCCACGCACGACAGCGCGGCCCGGCTATGCCGGGAGACGCAACGACAATTCAGGCAGGATTGCCGAACTATTTAATGCGAAGCATCTGGCACCTATCGGCGGGTTCCCATGCTAACGATGGCGAATATCTACAGCCATCGAGTGGTCGCGTAGCGACCGCCGCCGTGCGCCCAGACGGAACGGATGGGCGCGCGGCGGCCTGACCGCCCGCCGTTGCCCCGTGTGCCTCCAATGTCGAGGGGGCATTGCGTCCCCTCGTTGATTCAGCCGGTCAAGCCTTGAGCCGCTTCATGCCTTCGGCCAGCATCCACAAAGCCCGGTTGATCTTGACGTTCTGGTCAATGCCTTGAATAGGCCGGGTGCTGTGCTTGCGCCCAGTGGCGGTGCGTCCATGCAATCCGCCTTGCGTCAAATTCTCCTGCACGCGGTTATATGCACTCCACAAATCGGGCCGGTCGTCATCGCGGCGGCGCGGCGTCAATAGCTGCGATTCGGTGATGGGTGCGGGCGTGGTCGGGTCATCGTACTTGAGGGACAGCGCCGCATGGGCAAACACTTCGGCCTCGCCTCGGTCCAGCGTAATGGCGCGCATTTCGTCGCGGCGTTCGCGCACAAGGTCGAAACCGTCCAGCACGTCATACGCGCCTTCGATCACTTGCCCGACCACATCGCCTTTATGCGGAATGCGCAGATCGGCCACGGTGTCGCCGCACACCAAGCCGTTTTTGCAGACGAAGCGGAACATGCCCGCCAACATTTGATAGCTGCTGGTGCCATCGTGCGAGTTCAACAAAATGATTTCGTTGGCCTCCGCGCCATTGATCTGGTCGGCATGGCGCAGTCGCACCATGTGCTTGGTGTGCTCGCGCTTGCCTTCATCGCGTACACGGGTCTGGCACACCATAAAGGGTTGGAATCCTTCCTTGCGCAATTCGGACAACACCGCGCCTGTCGCTATGTAGCTGTAACGGTCTGAGCGGCTTTCGTGCTTGTCGTCGGCAAAGATGGACGGGGCCACGCTGCGGATTTGGTCATCCGACAGCGGATGATCGGCGCGCAGCATGGGGGAGCGGGAAGCGAAACGGGAACTGAGTTGCATGGTCTTTCTCCTGTGATTGAAGCTGTGGTTTCAAAGCTGACCGGATTCCAAGATTCGGAGCCCGTTGTGGCTTTGGTTGGTTCGGCGCAGAGACCTGGGCCGGTCCCTGTTTGCCGCCGTCTTTCCTGAGTTCATCGCCCGCGAAAAACCGGGCCTGCGAGGGCATGGCCGTCAAGGAAGAAGCGCAGGGTTGGTGCGGCCCGCAGTGCAGCGAGGACTCGGCCCTGCGCGCCTTGACGGCCAGGCACCGCAGGCTAAGGTCGCGGGAGAAAGCGATGAACTTGGGGAAAGACGAACAGCGGTCGATGGGCCAGGGGATGCGCTGAAACCAACGCCGCGCGGCGAGCGCCCCTGCGTGCAGCAAGCACGCCTGACTGGAAGTGGGCAAAGCGCGTGGCGCGCAATCGACGTTGTGTGCTGGCCGATCAGGCGCAGCCTGTTCGGCGGTCCTGTGGGGCGCCAAGCCTGCGCGGCGGGGTGGGCGTCAGCCGACCCCTGGAGGCAAGCGTAGCGCGCAGCCTTTACTGGATGTCAGGGACGCAGCAAAAAAAGGGGGCAACGCCCCCTCGGGCTACAACAGCCCGCGTTCCGCCATAGACAGGATGTCGCCACCAGCGACGATCAAGTGATCCAGCACGCGCACGTCCACCAGCGCCAGTGCCGACTTCAGCGCCTGCGTGAGCGTCTCGTCGGCGCGCGACGGTTGGGTTGAACCGCTCGGATGGTTATGCACCAGCAATAACGCAGCGCTGTTTCTGGCCAGGGATTCCTTGACCACCTCGCGCGGATACACCGATGTCTGGCTCACCGTGCCGCGAAACATCTCGACGTATTCGATGACACGGTTCTGTGCATCCAGATGGATGACGGCGAACACCTCGTGCTCCAGTGCCCCCAGCTTCACCCGCAGGAAGTCGCGCACCACCTGCGGCGAGTTCAGGACTTCGCAGTCGCGCATTTGTCCTGCGAGTACACGCTGCGCAGCCTGCAACACCTCGTCGGCATTGGCAGGACGGTAGTCGCCTGTGACATCGCGAACGAGAAGGGAAGAATCGAGAGAATGAGTAAGTTGCGACATGATCGTGCTCCAGTCCGAATCGGGCGGAATTGCCTGGAACCGGAGGAACACGCCGCAGCGCAAGCAGTCAGGGGTCGCAGACGGCCGCATGGACGCCAGCGTGCAGGGCACGCGCAGCCCTTGACGGCGAGAACGGCGTGGTACATTGAAGGGAACAGCAAGACCACCCCACACACTCCACCGCCTTTACGGCAAGCGGCGCGCGCAGGCCCAAGGGCCGGAGGCGTCAGGGATCAATGCCGAATGGCCGTGACTCGGCACGAGGCGCGGGGCAACGCCCGCGAGCCCGACGGCGGCAACGCCGGGACGCCCGGCATCGCTCAACAAAATTCACTGCACAGTAAATATTGCTGTTTGGTCGAATATCGATACGGACGAATTAAAACGGCAAATCGTCGTCGGGTGCCACGATCGTTATCGGCGTAGTCGCGTGTTTCGTTCTGGCTTCGATTGATTTGATGAAGCGAATCGAACTGGCAACGTGGTTGAAGATGAGCAGGCTTTCCTCGTAGTTGAGGATTGGGTTGTCATGGGCCAGGCTCTTGTTGTTGCGAACGTCACTGAAGGCTTCGAGCACAGAAATGCTGGATTTCAGGATGCGCTCGGTCATCACCGATTCAAGGTGACCTGCGTCGCGTAGGCGTTTCACATATTCGCCGAAAATGCTGTGCAAGGCTTTGTCGCGGTTGACTTCAACGCCGCGCTGCTCGCACAGTGTGCGCACGTATTTGATGACGAACGTGTGCAGCCGATCCAGAGCCGCTTCGGGCTGGTTTTTCTCGATGGCTTCGCGCACATGTTGAGCAACCGTTTCAAAGTCGCGCTCGTCGACCGTGGCGGTCAGTGCATCCAGTTCGGCGACGGGTGTGTCGCGCATCATACGGCTGGCGATTTTCCAGCAATCGTCGGTCAGTTCGGTCAATCCCGGCTCGTCGCCCAAACAGTTCTCAGCCTGACCGTACAAGATCAGCGCTTGGATTACTTTGCCGACCAGGTGGTTGCCTTCGACCTTCCAGAATCCGCGCATACGGTTGGCTTTGGAAGTACCACGCTCGCGGTAGACAGCGGTATCGATGTCACGGCGCGTGTGTTCCTCGAAAAACTCGCTGAATGTGCGATCGGTGAAATTGAGCACGTAGCCGCCACCCATGCGAAATAGCCGTTCGAGTTTGCGATGTTCTATGGAAGACAAATCGGCCATGGTGCATCCCTTTGGTGAGTAGGTAACCGGTCGGCCGCCGACCTTCGGCAAGTTGGCGGCGCGAACGACGCGCAGCGCCGAACGGACGTTTAGGCACGACCGCCAACGAAAAGCCAAAACGAGAATCGGATGAAGACGGAACCTTCAAAAATTCCATCCCACAACTCTGAGCGAGACAGAGCGCTGAGCGCGCCGATTTCAGGCATCAGCATCCTCCTCGTCCATGCTGCGCCCCTCCTCAAGCTGGCGTTCGATCGCGTGGGCAGCGTAGTCCCGGAGGTCTCGGTAGAGCTCGAATGTCGCGTCGCTCTTTGCAAGGTGCGCCAGACGCTGCTCCGCCATCTGCTTGAGTTCGAGATCAGCATCGAACGGCTTGCCGGGTGCCCCCGAACGGACTCCACTCACGCTGGCCGCGAAGATCGCTGAGGAAAGATCCTTATGCGCCTTGCGGCTAATGCCACGCGCAGCCTTCAGCGTTCGTGCTGCGAATCCCTCATTGGCATGGATGAAGCGAGGGCCGGCATCGCGAAGAATTGCAGTAACGACCTTCAAGTGCTCGGCGGAGCCACCGGTGAACCAGTCCTCCATGGTCGCGACGCACACCGCACCGTACGGACTGCAGAGCGACTGCATGAGTTCGGCGAAGCGGTAGCTGAACGTGTAGTCACCGATCCGGGCGAGCGCCCAGTCGAGCAGGCCGCGAAGGAGCGCCGGCCCCTCAGATAGGGACATGAGGTTGAGCGCATCCCGGTCATGAAGGACACCACCAAGGGGTTGCTTTTGCCAATCGTCGGAGGCTATCGCATCGTCGATGCGCGCCATAGCCAATTCGAGGACCAAGCCCGGTGCCCGTCGAATAACCTTCTTCAGGAACGCGTTGACCCAGTGATCGTCTAGGCGAGATGCGTGGCGCAGACCGCCGATCAGTCTTTGCAACTGGTCGTCGCGGATCAGATCGAACGGAATCGTCTCTTCGTGAACAATCCACATGAAGAAGTCGCGCGCGTAGCGCAGTGCGTTTTCCATGTCGACACTTGCCAGGAGCTCGATTGCCAGCCGCTTGTCTGTCCGCGCTACCTCGTGCGCGATGCGCGGCGCGCACCAGAGGACCGCCCCTTCGCGGCTGGCGAAGACACGTTTCAGCGCGACAAGGTCGAGCTCAGAATACGGGGCGATATTGGACGCGAACAGATAGCCCTCCGCAACCATCTGAAGCTGCGAGTCGCTCTTCGCGAGTAACTCCTCGATCAATGCAGACACTTCCTCACGGGCGCTAGTCAGCAGGACTCCCAGGGCTCGCCCAACGTGCGGAGAGAGCTGAGAACTTTCGCCACGCAGATACGCTTGCACGAGATGCCGGGCAAGCGATAGGTTCGATTGCAGCAGGCGACCGAGGAAGAGTTGGGCGGGCCCGTAGTTCGGGGAGCCGGTCGCGCGGGTGATGTCCTCCAAGCGGTCATGCAGGAATTGCGCGAGTCGGGTCGGCTCAGGGTACTGCGCTCCAAGTTCGAGGCAGAGCGCGTCGATGTCCGCGTCGTGTTGCGGGCGGCCGGTGTTCTCTTCCATCGGCCACGTATTCGTACCCCAGGCGTCCATGAACGCGCGGATCGTGCGCGTGACGAGGTCGCGACTGAGGCGAGCGAGAATCCGTCGCGCCGGCGCCTGGGTACGCGCGGGACCGTAGAACGCGTGCCAATGAACTGACTCCGCGACCCTGAGCAGGATTGTTGCGGGCACGTCTGCTGTGCCGAGCAGCGTATCGATCCTTTCGAGCGTTTCGAGGAATTCGTCGCCCCAGGGGTCAGCGATGCCGGGCTGAGCGGCGATAGGCCCGCGGAGGGCATCGGCGAGATGCTGTGCGGCCAGAAAGGCGCGGCGCTGATTCGTATGTGAGAGGCTTGAGAGTAGCTCGGCGATGATCCGCTGCCGCACTTGTTTGACCCTCTCGCGCTGGACCGCGTACGTCGAGATCGTGATTTCGCGGCTCGTGGCAGCGGACGTGAAGCGACCTTCGGTCGCGAGGGCGCCTTTGAGCACGTCGAATGGCGTGTACGGTCCGTTCCAGCTCTCCGGGTAGTCGAGGAGCGATAGCGCGAAATCGACAACGCCCTCGACGAATTCGGCCGGTTTCCGAGGCTCCGGCGTCGCAAGCTCTATCAGGAGTCGAATCGCGTGGTTCGGATGCTGGTGCGTCGGTCGTGCATCGTGTTGCCCGGCTTCCCAGAGCAGCGAGCATGCATCGGCGAGGTAGTTGATATGGTACGTCGCGCCATGGGCGATGCGACACACGTCCTCGTCCTGCCCATGCCCGCCGTCAATCAGTCGTCGAGCGAAGGCGAGGGCTTGTCGAGGCTGGAAGTACGCCGCCGCAGCTGCAGATTTTACCTGTGCATGCACGTAGTCGTCTTCCCATGCGAGCAGCGACCACAGCCCGTCGAGTAGCGTGCTCGCAGATGCGTCTCCTTCGTTCCGCCGCCAGTCGAGCCGCCCGAGGTTCAGCAGTACATGCTCCTTGTGCTCGGGTATGGATGCGGCGAAGACCTTCTCGGCGTGGCCGTTCGAAGCACCGCTTGCCGTGATGCACGCCGATTCGATGATCGAGTCGGCCAGCAGATCGGGTGACAGCCGGTATTTAGCGCCCCGTTTGAAGAGCACCCCAGCATCGACAAGGAGTCGCACCAAGCGTGACGCATCGGGGGCCTCGATCCCCTCGATGTTCGCGAGCAGTTCCAGCACGTGCTTGTCGTCAGGGACAACGGGCTGGATGAGCGCCAGCACGCGAAGGATCGCATGCACGCGCTCTTGGTCTTTCCCCTGCGCGATTCCCTGCGCGATGACTTTCTCGTAATGCTTCAACACCGTCGTTCGGAAGACCTCATTCGAGCCGAACAGCTCCGGGTGCAGTCCTTCGGTGGCGACGATCTGCGCGCCGACTACGACGGCCAGCGGACTGTCGTACGCCACGGCCGCGATCTCTTTGGCGGACTCGATCGGCGCCCCGTTCTTGGAGAGCACCTGGGTAGCTAAGGCGATCCCGTCCTGCTTCGTTGGCTTGCCCAGTGTGATCGACCTGGTCAGGTTTCCCGTCAGTCCGTAGCGCGCCAGTTCGCGCTGTACGACATCGGTCCAATACGACCGATAGACCAGAAGTAAACGCGCCTGGGAGCGACTGTCGGCTGCGTAGCGAATGAGTTGGACCAAATCACTGCGGTCATGAACGTCATCGACAACGAGCAGCTTCTCGCCAGCCCCCAAATCCTCAAGGCTCTTCGCCGTGATTTCCTCCGTGGGCGAGGCTACGACCACGCGAACGCCCGGGTACTGCGAAGCGAACGCTTCAAGGGCAGTACGCAGCACCCGTGACTTCCCTTCACCTGCACGGCCGATCAGACTCACCGCAAGTACGCTGGGATCTGCGAAGGCGTGCGCGAGCCCATCGAGTTCCGTTCTGCGGCCTACGAGTTCCCAGCGCTGATTGAAAACACGACCTTCCACGAGCTGCGGCGCGAAGAACGCCTCTACCGTTTGCCACGGCCCTGCGGCCAGCTCGCCCGTCAGCGCGAAGCGCTGCGTCGGGAAGTAGATGTCGGCGATGCGCACCTGCTCGCGCTTCGGCAGGGTGCGGAAGACCCGTGTGATGTCGACTTGGTCCCAGAGGTCCCATCCACGCACGCGTTTGATTTCGCCGCGCGCGTCGGGACTGGCGACGCGGGAGAGGAGGAGGTGCTTCTTCTTCGCGGCGATCGTCTGGTCCTTGATCGCCTTCTTAACCTTCTCGGGGCCGAACTCCGCTACGCGCTTGCATTGGTACGTGTGCAGGTCGCCGTTGGCGAACTGCGCCTCAATGTCGATGCCGTACTGCTTGTGGCCCGTCTTTCCCGCCAAGTGTACGTCCGCTGTTCCTTGGTGGTGGGTCGCGAGAAGATCGAGGCAGAAGTATTCGAAGCTGTCGGGCAGCAGGCTTGGGAGCGGAAGCAGCCGATCGAAAGACACCGTCGTCACCTCAGGGGCATACCCTGCGGCGTTCGTCAGTTCCGTTACGTCAACCTTGAGCACCGCAGCGAGCTTTGACAGCTCATTGGTGCGGGGCCGGGAAGTTCCCGCTTCCCAGCGGCTAACGGTTTGCTGGGACATGCCGAGGTGATGAGCGAGCTCGGCCTGCGTTGCTATGCCTATGGCCATCCTCAGATCGCACATCCGCTTGCCTAGCGCTTCGTATTTAGGAAGTTTCATTTTCAATACTCACTTTGTGTGTATGACATGTGCAACACATTATATGAGTACGGAATTTTTGTCAATGATCGTCGTAAAGCTGCTCCTGATGTCATGCTGTAAGTCATCTTCAGCATGAGCGCCCAGCGCTCGCAGCCATTTCTATTGAGCTTGATGGCGTCGTCGCTTGCCTGACACGACGAGGTTGCGGGGTGCGCCTACGCTGGAGGTAGCGCTACGGACGCGATGCGCAGTAGTGATGAGGAGAGGAAGCCATACATCGGCACGCCGATAATCGATCAGCCGGCCGCCTTCGGCAAGTCGGCGGCGCGAACGGCCCGCAGCACTTCCCGAAAAACGTCATCGAACGGCGGCAGTTGGTTCATCTGGTGCGCGAGGCGGGCAGTCCAGAGTCGCCGCAGACGATCTTCCTTGGCGGCGATTGCCTGCTCCATGCCTGCGACGACGCGCTGCCGCAGCGCCAACTTGGCATCGAGTTCGACGCGCATTTCCGCTACGCGCAAGTCCGTAGAACCGAACAGATACCAGAGGTCGTACAAGTCGCGCGGTTCATTGCGCGCCCGGTCGCTCAATGCCAGCAGCTTTTCAACCACGATTTCCTTGATGGCATAGACCTTCAAGGTTGGCCCTTCGGGTAAATCGTCAAAGCTATCGTAGATGCGATGAATCGGGCGATCTTGCAGCGGGAAGCACAGGACTTCGGTGATCGTGATATCAACCTTCACGTCGTTTGCAGCGGGCAGTGGCCCCTGGTAGCGCAGATAAAACGTGTGGCTGTTCTGGTGGCTGTGGCGGTCTTCGCGGTCGAATGCGATCCGCAAGCCGCACGCAGCCTCAACCGCCGCAAAGATTTCGGCTAACCCTGCCAGAATATCTTCGAGGGTGATCGGACGGGTTAGCGTGAAGTCCAGGTCTTCCGAAAACCGATAGTCCTCGAACCAGCAACGTCGCAGGGCCGTGCCACCTTTGAAGGCCAGCACCTCGCGCAACGGATGACCGGCCAGACCGGTCAGGAACCAAGCCAGCACGTAATCGCGTTCGATGACGGCCTCGGGAATGCGCCGGCCGCCGGCGCTCATCAATGTGTTCGAGATCAGGGAGATATTGCGTTGTGGAATCATTAGCCAAGCCTTACGGTATCGAGTTCTTCGGGAGTCACGTTGAGCTGGAGCCGCCAACGTGAGAGAAAAGCCCCCTCGGAGGGAAGCAGTGGATCAAGGCGCTGGTACGTTGCCGTCAGCATGCCGAGCAATGGTTCCAGCGCCAACACATCGGCCAGGCCATAGTGTTCCAGCAGGTAGCCGAGGCGGCGCACGACGGCGCCGACGCCGAGGCGTTGTGCGTAGTCCACCAGCCGTTCGATTTTCAGTACGTCCCGCTTCATCCATAAGCCCTTGGCGACTTCGGTAATGCCACCGACAAATGCCGGGTGTCGAAGCCCGTCGATGATCGTGCGCTCCATGTCGCTGATCATCACGAAGCGCTCTTTGTCGATCCAGTGCTTCACGACCCCGAATTCTTGTTCCGCAGTGATGTGGACAAACCGGAAGTCATAGCCACCGACCGTCTGCGGACGCACGCGCCGCGTACATGACACATACACGGTGAAGTTCGGCTGCGTCACCATGCGGTGCAGTTCAAGCGCGGTGCCGTGCGACAGGAAGTAGGGCGCGGCACCGGCGAGTTCACGCGCGATCAGGTACGGGCTGTCGATGTGCTCAGTGGCCCGGCCGAGTTCGAAGGGGACGAGGTTGTACAAACCGGGCTTCAGTCGCGTCACCAAGCCTCGCTGCTGAGCCTTGTGCACAAGATTGCGGGCCGCCGCAGCCGACAGGCCGGTGATCGAACCGACATCCGCCAGCGTGAACGTAGACCGGCGCAGTTCATTCAGCTCAGTGAAGAGTTGCGCTGCCCGTGGGCCTAGCGTCTTTGTTTGCAAGTGATATTTTACGCTCAATTTGCGCCCCTAAAGGAAACGTAATGCGCAGTAAATATAACACTAACGATATCTAGCGGCAAGCTTGTTTCCCCCTGGGAGACGAATTCAGCGTAAAATGTAACAGTAAAAATTCAATCGTGAAAGTCGCCATGGGCCGCGCCAAGAAGAGAGTTGTTGGCGCAGGCATGCGTTTGACCTTGGGTTTCATGGGTTGGAATACGCTCGATGTATAGCGTTTGGTAATGAGAAATCGTTGCTTTATACTTGTCCTTGAGTGGAAAAACGTAGGATGCAATGACTCCGATGGGCTTCCAGACCCCCTCGATAGTTGATGATTGATGTGGAAGAGTAGTCGCCGCACAAACCGAGTGCATCTCCCGCGCCAGTCAAAGCGTTTGTTTTTTGACGGTAAATATGACGGTAAATTAGATGTCCCATACAGAGAAAGCCTGTATTCATGCGGGTTTGTAGGCCTTGGAAACAATTGAGTGGGAATGATCAAACGTCTGCCATCAGCAGGCATCTGATGGCAGCAAAACACCCGTAAGCCCGCGTCACTGCGGGCTTTTTTGTTTTTTGGTCTGGCATTGGCTGGCATCTTCAAGCACCGGCAAGTACGCGTTTTTTATGGTGTAGCGGATGCTACGGTCTCATTCTTCCGCGCCATTGGTTCAGCGGGTGTCGGTGCCGATAGGCATGTGGCGGCCTTGATCTGCTGAATTCATCGCGGCCGATTTGCTATGAACGGCTGTGCGGGGGAGGGGGAGGGGCTGCTTAGCTAGGCGTTGATGTGATTTATCGGATTTGCGCGTAAAACCCCGGCCTTCAGAGGCTGTCGCAAAAGGGTTTTCAGTCTGCATCATTACCCCAACCGCCCGTAACGTCGTTCCTGCGCGCTTTTGGCAGGAATCCAGCGGCGTTCGTGGTTAACTGAAAATGCCAGAAGTTGTGGTATTTTCAGTGTAAAAAACGACACTAGGTTCCCGCCAAAAGCACGCGGGAATGACGAGGTATACGGTGTTTCAGGTGTAAAAAAAGCGTCCATCAGGCTTTTGCGACAGCCTCTTCCCTAGGGAAGCATGAAATGGTCCTGACAATGACGGAACGCAAAACAATGCAGTTCCCCTGTTTTCTAAGATAGACCGCTCATTCGATTGAATTGCTTGCCTCTTGACGCGGCAGTGCCCCAACTCAGATACCAACCAACGCCGCCCTCGATCGCGGCTTTTTTTGCGCCCGGCAAAATGTAACAGCCGCGGTAACAATCAAATAAATCTCGTTGTGCACTGAGCCGTATTGAGGGCCAAGAGCATGCCATTTGGGTCTGGCTTCTTTCGCCTTCGCCATAGCAGAACATGGCCGGAAAACGGCTTGAATGGCCCGGTGTTACATTTAAGTTACTTGACAATAAAATTAGCAAAGAAAATGTGCGAGAAAAGCCTGACTCTTGCTCAGCTCAAGCTCAGCAGTGGTCAAATTCGGACCTTGCAAGTAGGGGAAGTTTTGGCCTGAACACTGACATTGCGTCAGTATTAACGAGTACCCCGTGGCCAAGCGAAGAGCTAGCGCACGGGGTAAGAGAATGCACGCCAAATACTTGGCTTGCATTCAACTAATTACTTAGCAGCAATTAGTTGATGTGGTGTAGGTTACTGTGCCAGATGGTGGGCTGATTGTACCGCTACCGCCAACACAACCGCCGGCTGCGGCGATTTGCCCGCTACTGCAGGCTTGACCATTGCTGTCAGAGCCTTTTGCAAGGACTGGACCTTGTTGTGTTTTTTGCAAATTGAGTTTCATATTTTTCTCAAAAAAAGTATCTGAAAATTAACATTACCTGTACTCAGGACCTTCATGTGGTTCAGATTTCCACCAAAAGATGGCGCAATTATATTAACAAATTAGAGATAAGTTTCTAATTAGTGGTGCCAAAGCTACAATTTAAATTACTGTTTTTTAAATAAGACAGTTTGTGATAACGTTCGGCTCCTTGTGTGCATTTACGCCACTTTACCGATCGCGACGGCTATGTTCTTTGCGAATAGAATACGCTATGATCGCGGTCTTTTGAAATCAGTAACGATCGCATGTAATTTTTTGGTACCTGAGAAATGAGAAAAAGAGTTGTCGTCACAGGCCTGGGCTGCCTGACTGCCAATAGCGTTTCGGTCACACAATTTTGGGCCGCGCTCCAAGAGGGGCGTTCGTCAATCGCCGCACTCACGCGCTTCGACACAACTGCCTACAAAAGCAAGATCGGTGCGGAGATTTCCCACGATCTGGCAGCACTGAGCGGTTTGAATCTGGCAAATATTTCGCGCAATGCCCAATTTGCGCTCTGTGCCGCGCAAGAAGCCCTTCGCGACAGCGGCATCATCGAGGCTGAGCTGCCGGCCGCCGCGATCGGGATTTGTCTGGGCACCGGTTTGGGTGGTCTGTACTTCAGCGAAGAGGCGCTGTTACGATTGTTGGAAAAAGGCCCGGAACGCGTCAGCCCGCTGACGGTGCCGTCGGTCGACCCGAATGTCATCGTCAATCAGATCGCCATGCGCTGGGGTATTTCCGGTCAACAATTTTCTATTTCCAGTGCGTGCTCGTCGAGCGGCCATGCGCTCGGTGCCGCGTTAGACATGATACGAGCCGGTCGCGCGCAAGCGGTGATCAGCGGCGGCGTGGAGGCGACCATTTCGCCCGCAATTTTTTCCGGTTTCGATAAGTTGCGCGCCATGTCTACCCGTAACGACACACCCGAGATAGCGTGCCGCCCCTTTTCGGCCGACCGCGATGGCTTCGTGATGGCCGAAGGTGCCGCCATCTTGGTGCTGGAAGAGGCCGCGTCGGCGCGTGCACGCGGTGCCAACATTTACGCAGAATTGCTCGGCTATGGTGCCAGCGGTGGCGGCTACCATGCGGTGATGCCGCAACCGAACGGCCTCGATGCGGCGCAGGCAATGCAACTGGCACTGGCCGATGCCGGCATCTGTGCCAGCCAGATCGACTTGATCAATCCGCACGGTACCGCAACCAAACTCAACGATGATGCCGAACTCAAGGCCATGCAAGCAGTATTCGGCACGCGCTTAGCCGACATCCACATGACACCGACCAAGCAATTGACTGGCCATTTGCTCGGCGCCGCCGCCGCCATCGAAGCGCTGCATGTCGTCAAGTCGCTGGAAACCAGCAGTGTTACTGCGATTCCCCATTTCGACCGGAGTGTCGATTTGAAGATTGCCAGCGCCGCCAGTCATGCCGCGCCAATTCGCTATGCGATGAGTAATTCCTTTGGTTTCGGCAATAACAATGTCAGTTTAATTTTTGGAGTTTACGAATGAAAATCACGCGCGAAGAATTTATTACCATCATTAAAAACAATGCCTCTGAATTCGATGGCCGCGCCATCTCCAGCACGGATCAACTGGCCACCCTGGGCCTCGATTCACTGGGTTTTGCCACGACTTTGTTTGCCATCGAAGACCAACTCAATATCAGCATCGACGAAGCTTATCTGGCGCGCCTCAACAGCTTGAGTACGGTCGGTGATTTGGTCCGCGTATTCGCCGACCTCGGTTACGAAATCGAAGTTTGATGGTATAAAAAAGGAATCGTCGTGCGCATTGAAAATCTGCTTCCGTATTTTGGACGAGCGATCACTAAATTCGTTTTCACGCCGCTGTTTACTCGCAAAGTAGTACGCGAGCTCAAGCCTAACGAGGCCTGGGTGCTGGCAAAAATTCGTTCGGCCTTGCAGCTGAGCGCCGCCGAAGCGCAGCGTGTGTATCGCCGCGGTATAGGCAGCGAAATTAATTTTCAACTCGATTACGCCTGGATCGCGCAAGCGAAAAAACAGCGCATCCTTGCCGAACTCGCCCGCACGCGCATCGAACATCTCGGGCGAGTACAGCAGGTGATGCAAACCGGTCGGCCGGTGATTTTGTTATCGATACACATGGGCAGCTTCTACTTTGGCTTTTTAAAATTGGCGATGGAAGTGCAAGCCGAGCGGGAAATAAATATTGTGAAAATGGCTAGCGCCAATTCTCAAGAAGATTCCTTACATCGTTTGATAGAAGAAAAATTCGGCGCAGTGAAAGTGCTGCGCTTTGATGATGATGTCGGCAAAAATGCTTATTTGGCTCTGCGTCGTGGCGGCATCGTCGCCATGATGAGTGATGTCGAAGTACGCGTTCCCTCGCGCGAAAAAGTACCGTTCTTTGGGCAGGATTGTTTCATGCAAAGCGGCGTAGCGCGCTTAGCCTTAACCACCCGTGCCATCATTTTGCCGGTCATTAATTTTGAAACCGCCAGCGGCGAGCGCGTGATACGCATAGAGCAGCCCTTGTTCCCAGAGCCGGCACACCGTGGCGAAAGTAACCAGCAAGTGGTGGCACGTCTGATGCAGCAGATCGCCAGTTTGTTCGAAACTTGGGTGCAAATAGATCCGCAACAATTTCAGCGCTGGACCGATTTGGCTTGGACCATGTATCAACATGCCGATGCCAAAGAGCCGGTGAAGGCGGCATCATGAGGCGCTTGGAAGCCAGTGATATCGTGCCCTTGCGCAGCGCATTGCAGGACCATTATCACAGCTATTTTTTGTTGAAGTCGCTGCATGGTTTCTCTGCTTCAGAAATGCAGGAATCACTCGATGATAGCCACACCCTGCACTTTCTCGAGCAGGCAGGCGAGCGTCCGACCTTGCTGTCACTGGGTCAGTTCGACCGCCAGCAAGGTAATATGCAATTGCAATTATGCGGCCGCCTGGCCCAGCCTGAGCTGGCCCGACATCACCTGCGCGCGATACAAGCCGGCAGCGGCATAGCACGCGTGTATTCTTTTCTTTTCGAACATGAAACAGCGGAGGCGCAAAGTTTACTGCAACTTGGTTTACATGCCGAAGCCAGGCTCAGAGAGCATTTGTTTGTCAACGGCCGCTACCACGATCTGCTGGTATTCGGATGTGTGGAGCCCGTGCCATGATTTTTGAAATAGCAGGATTATTCATCGTCGTGCGCAAGCCCGAAATCGCTGATTTGCCGGTGCTCAGCCGCTGGCTGGCCTCTGAACTGTATTGCACCAACATGGGCGGCATGCCTGGTATGTCGGAGCAGTTTTATCACGAGCAGGCTTGCGCGATGTTGCAAGCCAACGCCAATGACCGCTCGGATAAAATCGTCTATCTGGTATTCGACCGTTTCACCCAGCAAGCGGTGGCCTTGTCCTTGCTGAGTCAGATCGACTGGAAGAACCGACATGCCGAACACAGTTATCTGGTCGGCGAGGAAAGTTACCGATCCAAGCTGGTCGCCGGTGATTTGAATATGGTGATGAATAATTATTTTTTCAGTCAGTTAAATCTGAATAAAATTTACTCCTTCATCTTCGATTTCAATCAAGCGGCCCTACGCCTGACTGGTTTCGGCGGCAGCGCCGAAGGAATTTTAAAACAACACCGCCGCTATAACGGTGTCGCCATGGATGTGCATGTATACAGCATCACGAGCCGGGAGTTTTCCGAATTCGTTCATCAGCACGCCACCGGCCTGTTGCGCAAACATATTCATTACGGCCTCTTGCCGGCACCGGCATGTTGATACTCTGGCTGGCATTGATGAGCGGGCGGACGCTGCTGTTCGGCCCGGTTGGTCTGCTGCTCGATGCGCTGATACTCGGCCTTGCTGTGGCCAGCGATCAGCGGCTGCGGCCGATCTGTGACTGGTCGCGTACACCGCTGTATCTGGCTGCGGCACTGGCGAGCTTTGCCCTGGCCAGCGCTCTCACCTGCAGCGCTCCGCGCGCCTATTGGCGCGGTATCACGGCGTCGCTGCGGCGAGGCGCACGCCAGTGGCAATACCTGAAACGGGCCGCCCTCAGCGCACTGCACGAAGAGCTGATCTGGCGCGTGGTATTGCAAGGCACATTGAGCAGCGCACTGGGAGCGCTGCCGGCGCTCGTGCTGGTCGCCAGTGCATTTACCTATTGGCACCGACATACGCTGCGCGCCCAGATATTCCAGATCGTCGAACTGCTGCTGTTCGCACTCTTGCTCGGCACAGCGTATGCGTTACTCAACGATGCGCTGTGCGTGTTTCTGCTTCACTTTATACGAAATTATTTAGTTCAAAATGGCCAATAATATGTCTATGCAGCCGCTGAAAAATAACTGGAAGCTTGCTGTTTTATGCCTGACAGTGCTCACCCTGTCGCTGTTCTATCTCAATAAAACGGCATCGAAGACGAGCGCGCTGCCAGCAGACTTCCATGCCAGCATCGGCCCTTTGCGCGATGTCTTGATTGCCAAGGGCGTGGTGAGTGATGATCATCAAATCAGTATTCGCGCCCAGGCCGCGAGCAAGGTCAGCACCATCATGGTGAGAGAAGGACAGGATGTGAAAAGTGGCCAGCCCTTGATCAAGCTGGCTGACCCGGCCACAGAAATCGAACTGCGCAGCAAACATATCGAGCTGCAATCGCTACGTTCGAAGCAAACCAGTTTAAGTAAGGAGTACGCCGGGCTCGAACATTTGTTCGGCGTCGGCGGGATTGCCGCAAATGAGTTGAGACAAAAAAAACTCGAGCTGGAATTGGCCGACAATGAGCTGCAGCGCGCCCATCTGGATAACGAGCGTCTGCAACAAAGGCGTGAGCAATTAATTTTGTACAGCCCCATCAATGGCGTCGTGTCGGGCATTAACGTGGCACTCGCTCAGTCGGTCGCGGCGGCGGAAGAATTGCTGACCCTGGCCGGCGGCGGTGAAAAAACCATCGTCGCCTATGTCGATGCCCTCGATGTCAAGCGCCTCTCGATCGGTACGCCAGTGAGTTTGAGCGAGCAGGAAGACGGCGGCACGGTACGCCACGGCAGCGTCCGCTCGATCGCCAGATTTGCCGGCAGTGCGCAACACCCGAATACGGTGAAAATTGTGATTGAAGCCGGCGAGGCACTGCGCCAGTTGCGCAGTGCGCAGCAATTGTATGTCGAATTCATTTTGTATGAAGAACGCGCCGCACTCAGAATTCCACGCGAGTTGGTATATCAAAAAGATGGCCGCGATATGGTGTATGTACGCACGGCAGAGGGTGTACAAAGCAAGATCATACGGCTGCTTCAGGGCGATGCCAACTACGACAAAGTTTTGTCCGGGGTAACAGCGGCCGATGTCTTGGTCAAACAGCCGCGCACTGATGGCGGGCACCCATGATAGCGCTCGAAGCGATAGAAAAATCGTATCTGGTCGGCGGTCTGCCGCTGCAAGTGCTGGACCAAGTTTCCTTGCGCGTTGACAGTGGCGAATTCATCGCCCTGATCGGCCGTTCAGGTTCAGGAAAATCGAGCTTGCTCAATATTATCGGCTGTCTCGATCATCCCAGCGCCGGCCGCTATTTTCTAAATGGCCACAACGTTTCTGGCTTGGCCGACAATGAACTGGCGGCGCTACGCAACCGCCACATAGGCTTCATTTTTCAAAATTTCAATTTAATACCGCGTTGTTCGGCGCTTAAAAATATAGAAAAGCCGCTCATCTACCGTGGCATCAAGCCGACCGAACGCCGCCGTCTGGCGCTGGCCATGTTGGCCAAGGTAGGCTTATCCGACCGTGCCGAGCATTTGCCATCGCAATTATCGGGCGGTCAACAGCAACGTGTGGCGATTGCTCGTGCCTTAGTGACCGACCCCAGCCTGATCATCGCCGATGAACCTACCGGCAGTCTCGATTCGGCCACCGGCGGGGAAATCATGCGCTTGCTGCGCGCCTTGAACCATGAAGGACGCACCATCGTGCTGGTAACGCACGATCAGACGCTGGCAGCGCATGCGGATCGGGTCATCGAATTGGCCGACGGCAGGATCACAGCATGAGTGCGAAACGGATCAATTTGTCGTCGGCAATGCTGGCGGAGGCGCTGGAAGCCTTGAGCCACAACGGCTTTCGCACCAGTCTGAGCTTGCTCGGTGTGGCGATCGGCATTGCTGCCATCATGGTCGTGAGCAGTATCGCCACTTCAGGGCGCACGATGATTTTCAGCGAACTCGAAACCTTCGGCTTGCGCACTTTCTGGGTGTTCCGCGCCAAAGAAGCGCCAAGCCGCTTGGAAAAAGATGTTTCCGGTTCCGGCATCAGCACCGCCGACTATAAAGCTCTGCTCAACTTGGCCGACAGTGCAATCGAAAAATTGTCTCCGGTGGTCAATAGTGAGCTAGCCGGGGCGAGCGCCTCGAAACATGGCCAAAGTCTGAAAATCACTTTGTTGGGGGTGAACCAAGACTATGCGGAAATCAATGGCGACACGCTGCAGTCGGGGCGCTTCATTGGACCTGATGATATCCGCCAACGTGCCAACGTCGCCGTGGTCGGCAGCGAAATCGTGGCGCGCTTGCTGGACCAAGCGGATGATGCGGTGGGTAAACATATCAGTATTAACGGTGACTGGTATGTCGTCATCGGCACCCTGCAGGCCAAAAGCCGTGATCTGATTTCCAGTATTGGCGCCGGCAAGGAAGAGACTGGTGCGCGCGTCCTCATTCCTTATTCGACTCAACAAAAACGCCTCGGCGACCCCGATTATGTCAGCTTTCTGCAAGGCCAGGCACGTTCTACCGAACACTCCGCTGCCGCGATTGCGCAAGTCATCGCGCAACTCGACTGGCGCCACAAGGCAGCCTATCGCTACAACTCGGAGAGTATGGCCAGTTACATTGCGACCGCCAATCGGATACTCGGCGGTGTCACGCTCATCGGCATTGTCGCCGCCACGGTTTCTCTACTCGTCGGCGGCTTGGCCATCATGAATATCATGACGACCTCGGTGATCGAACGGACCAAAGAAATCGGCTTGCGGCGCGCACTCGGTGCCACCCAGTCTGCCATCAAGACGCAGTTTTTGCTCGAATCGATACTGATCAGCTTACTCGGCGGTGCCGGCGGCGTCTTGCTGGGGCTGGCGGTGGTGTTTGTGCTGGCCGCGGTGACGGCACTGAAAATGTCGGTGTCATTACAGGGCTTGCTGTTGGCAGTCGGCAGTTCGCTCTTGGTCGGCATCGCCTCCGGCTATTATCCGGCGCGCACCGCATCAAAATTAATTCCTGTTGAGGCATTACGTTATGAATAAACCTCGGATAGTCGTAGCGACTTGGCTATGCGCCGCGACGCTCGCAGCGCTGCCGGCAGGCGCGGCCGAATCTGCGCTCAGTTTTGAGGCAGTCTTGCTGCGCGGTTTAGCCAACGCTGCAAAATTAAAACAGACACAAATCGGCCTGGAAACCTCGGCCTGGGATACCACCCGCGCGACCAGCGCATTTTTACCGAAACTCGATGTCATCGCCTCGACTCAGCGTATCAAGTCCTTCGGTTCCATCCCCAGTGTCGACAGCTTGTTACTCGGTGGTGCCGACAGTGCCAATTACGCCAATGCGCAAACCAAGCTGGGTCTGAATATTTTTAACGGTGGCGCGGATTTGTCCGGCTTAAAACTGGCACGCGAGAAGGAACGTGAAGCCGCTTTACATCTGCAATTAGAGCGCCAGGAATTTGCCAGAAAAGTTTTATCTGCTTACCACGAGCTGCAGCAAGCACAACTGACACTGCAGATACATAGCGTGGAATGGTCTGGCCATGTCGCGCAATTCAGCCGTAGTCAGGCCGACTTTTCGCAAGGTCGGATCTCCGCCCTGGACTTAGCCGATGCCGAATTTGAGAAAAAGAAAAAGGAATTGGAAAAAAATGCTGCTGAGCGCAAGCACAGCAATGCCCTGCGAAAATTACTCCTGGTCATCGGTGACGATCTGGCAATCGAACCGATACCAACTCAGATTGACGCACGCAGCGACTACCAACGCAGCTTGCAAAACACTGGTTTCGAGGCGGTCGATGTGGTCAGTGAAGTGACTGTGCCGGCATCCAAGATCAAGCAATCGCAGTGGTTGTCACAGCAATCGCTGAGTCGCTTTCTGCCTAAAATAGATTTATACGCCAGAATTGACCATGCTGGTTTGGCGAAATCAGATTCGAGTATTCTACGTACCGTCAATGACTTGGCGCGCGATAAATCTTACTTCGGCATCACCTTCAGTTGGAATTTGTTCGACGGCTTCGATTCCTACGCCCAAGTGAAGATCAAGGCCAAAGAAATCGTGGCTACCCAAGAAGCCTATCGCTTGGCGCTCGAAGATCAACAGCGCGGCCAATACGAACTCGAACAAGCACTGCGCGAAGCCGAAGACGATTGCGAATTAGCGCGCGAAAAATTGCGTTTGATGCAGCAAAAGCGCACGGTACAACAACTCGAACACAGCTTGGGACGGCGCTCGGAATCTGCCTATGCCGAGAGCGAGACGAAACTGCAGGTACAGCAATTACAACTGCGCGCCAATGAAGAAAACCAACATTATCTGAAAGCCAAGCGCTTTCTGACCGGAGGACAATTTTGATCAGGCACCCTGCTTCTCACTTATCACTGCATGCGGCACGCCGTTACTGGCAACTGCTGCGGGTACAGCGCTGGCAAATCGGCGGCCAATTCTTTATTTTAATTTTTTCGGTACTGGCGCAAACGCCGATTCCCTTTTTACTCAGTCGTTTGATCGATGGATTTTCGCGGCGCAGCGCATTCTCCGGTTTGTTGCCAATCATTATCACGATGACACTGTGCTCGTTGGCCGGCATCGTGCTGTCAAGTTTGGCGCAAGTTCATGGCGCGCTGATGAATAAGCGTTTCTTCGTACAGATACGTTTGTTTTTTTTCGAACAATTACAACAAACAGCGCCAGCCAATTCCCACGACTCGCCCGATTTTCAACCGAGTGACGTGTATTCACGCTTGAGTCGTGATATCGGCACCGTTAATTATTTATCGCCAACCGGTCTGGCCGGCATCGCCAGAGACCTGTGTTTTGTATTGATTTTCGGCGGCATATTAATCTCTCTGAATGCCACCATCCTGTTGTGGATCGTCGGCCTGTTACCGCTGGCGAGTCTGCTGTTCATCTGGACCAGTAAACAATTGACGGCATTGGCACAGCATTCGCATGTCGCCTATGCCGCCGGCAGTGCCCGCCTGCTGGAGTCGATCGCCAGCCTGCGCGAAGCCCGCCTGACCGACACGGCAGGCTTCCATCGTCAGCGCCTGTCGCGCGCATTGGAAGACAGCGAACAGGCGACTTTCGAGGTGCGCAGATACAGCGCCGGCATGTTCGGACTACTCGGCAGTATTCCGGTCGCTGCCGCCGCACTGATCTGGACTGTCGGCGGGATGAAGGTTTCTTATGGTGCCCTGGGAGTCGGTGAAGTCGTCTCTTTTTTCGTCGTGCTGACGATGATGTATGGCCCTATCAATTCCTTATTCAGCGCCGCCTCCGGTTATTTCTATGAGCGCACTGCCATCGAGCGGCTATTCCAGTTGTCAGCCCACAGTTTGCAGACTGCAACGCCGACCACCAGCCATGCCGACCTCGCCACGCTACCCTACCCTGCACCGACGATCACGCTGCGTCAGCTGAGTTTTTTTTATGCTAACACCGGCGTGCTGCAGCAGCTTGATGCCGACATTGCCGCCGCTACTTGCGTGGCTATCCGTGGTGCCAATGGTGCCGGCAAATCGACCTTGCTGTCGCTGTTACTCGGCTTACTCGAACCGAGCAGCGGCAGCATTCTGTTCGACGACCAAGAAAGCAGCACGTTAAGCCCGCGCCAAAGGGCGGCACAGACAGGTTATCTGCCGCAAAATATTTTCATCTACTCCGATACCTTGCGCACCAATATCAGCTTGGGTCGGGCGCTATCTGACAATCAAATCATGCGGGCAGCGGCGCAGCTGCAATTACTCGATTTCATCGAATCGTGGGAGCACGGACTCGACAGCATAATTGCCGAAACCGGACGTGACTTGTCTGGTGGCGAAAAACAAAAAATTGCCCTGCTACGTGCCATTGTCATGCAGCCCACGCTGTTGATTTTGGATGAACCGGAAAATAATCTCGATCAAGCGGCGATACAAGGCTTGCGCAGCTATCTCGCAAGCCAGAAAACGCGCGTCAGTATCGTGCTGGTCACGCACAGCGAGACCTTTGCCGATTTGATCGATACGCAGATTGTTCTGTCTGCCTGATGGAGAACAACACCATGAACCTGTTTCAAGCACGCGGATTCCCCCTGCTGTTTTGCGCGCTGCTACCATGCACAGCTGTGGCCGGCGAAGCACTGCATCAGGATATTCCTACCCATGCTTTCGCGGCCAATCGAAGCAGTAATTTCGGGTATAAAATTTCCCCTGATGGCACGCGTTTGGCGTGGTTGGCCGTCGACGGTACGAGGCTGGAATTATTCATCAAGGATTTGGCGACACAGAAAATTTCCCACCGGCCGGCGTATGGAATCAAATATTTCGACTGGATGCGCGATGGCCACGCCTTGATCAGCGATTCCCTGACCGAAACGGGAACGGAAAATAATGTCATTACCTTGTTTAATCTCGACAGCAACAGCAAAGACGATGCGCCGCATATTCTCAGCGCTGTTGGCGGGGTCAAATCCGTATTATTAGCCGAACGCAAAGACGCGCCGGGCGTGCTGCTGTTTCAGAGTCATCCGCGGGACAGCGCTTTGTTTGATCTGTACCAACGCAATGTTGCCGACAAAGAAAATATTTTGTTGGAAAAAAATCCTGGCAATGTCCAGCAATGGCTGAGCAGCGCCGATGGGCATGTGGCCGGGCGTATCACGCTCGAAGGCATACACTACGCACTGCAAATCCGCCAAGCTGGCGACCACAGTTATACG
This sequence comes from Undibacterium sp. 5I2, assembly GCF_035019605.1. Classification (NCBI taxonomy): domain Bacteria; kingdom Pseudomonadati; phylum Pseudomonadota; class Betaproteobacteria; order Burkholderiales; family Oxalobacteraceae; genus Undibacterium; species Undibacterium sp. 5I2. Next base: position 74,138 of record NZ_JASJVS010000014.1, read on the forward strand.
ACCGTGTACCGCTGGAGCAGCGACGACCAAGTAAGGCTTGTGAGTATCAGTAATGACTTGAGCAGCAGTTATTTGCTCAGCAATAAAGGCAGCGATCTGTCACGCTTGCTGCAGCTTGATCACCAAACGGGCGGCGAGACCGTGCTGGCCCAAGCGGAGACAGTCGATCTGAGCGAAGTCTATGTGGCCGCCGACAGCGGCCTGCCTTGGTTGGTCAGCAGTGAGCCAGATTATCCGCATAACAACTTGCTCGAACCACGCTTACAAGCCCTGCTCGGCGCGCGACTGGCGCGCAGCCCGGCGCGACTGCACATAGAAAATAGCGACCGCGATGGACGCCAACTGGTGTACAGCTTGCAGACCGATGTCGCCAAAGAATTTTATCTGTCGGATTTGGATCAACAAAGCACGGTCTTGATCGGGCCGGCGGCCACCGCCGCCTTCGTGTCTGCGCTGGTGCCTTCGCAACCGCTGCTACTGCAGGCCGGCGACGGTACGCTGTTGCATGCCTATTTGAGCTTACCTGCTGGCAGCCACGAGAAAAAGTGGCCGGTCTTAATCAAGGTGCATGGTGGGCCGTGGGAGCGCGACCTCTGGACTTACGATGCCCAAACCCAGTTTTTGGCGAACCGCGGCTATGCGGTATTACAAGTCAATTTCCGCGGTTCCAGCGGCTACGGTCGGCACTTCCAAGAGCTCGCGTATGCCCAATGGGGCGGCACCATGCAACAAGATTTACTCGATGCGGCAAACTGGGCCAGCACACAAAGCTGGGCACAAGCCGATCACATCGGTTTGATCGGCGGTAGTTACGGTGGCTATGCCACCTTGATGGGATTACTGACGGCACCGGAACGCTTCGCCTGTGGCGTTGCCGTCAATGCACCGACCGATTTGCTACGCTTAAGCACCGAAGTCCCGCCCGCATATCGCTTCGACACCAGCCTGCTGCAGCGTTATATAGGCGACCCGGAACAGGCGGCATCACGCGCGACGATGCAGGCACGCTCACCGATCGGCTTGGCCGCACAGTTGCAGCGTCCGGTATTACTGGCGCAAGGTGAATACGATGTGCGCGTGCCGCAACAACAGACGCAAGCCTTCGTTGATGCCAGCAAGAGCCCGGCCAAGCAGCTCGAATACTGGCTCATGCCGCATACCGGTCACGCCATCAGTGATTGGAAAACTTCGCTGCTTTTTTTCCGCAAAACCGAAGTTTTTTTTTCGCGCTGTCTCGGTGGTGTGGATAAGGGCTTTGATTACTACGAACTCGGGACTGTGCTGTTTTAAGCTGGCGCTGCTTACGCTATGCCGCATCCGCATCCGCACCCCATACCACTTGATTGGACTTGATCGATGATTGATAAAAAAATTCTGTACTGTGCCGCCGGCGCAGCCTTGTGCTATGTGTCGAATGCCATGGCCGACACCGATCTGAGCATCGCTGCCGCGCTCTCGACTTACCAATATCGGGAGCCGGCCGTCATGAAAAACAGTGGCGACAAGTTTGCCTTGTTTCTGATGGCCAGCCACGACATCGCTAGCGAGCAGTTTATCCGGGCCGATGTTCACTATGCCACTGGCAAGGTCGATTATGCCGCCGATACCGCGTATGCTGCGGCCACAGCCAGCAGCAAGTCAGACTGGTATCTGGAAACCCGGGCCTTGTTCGGCCGGCGCTATGCGTTTTCCGGCAGCAGTCTGGTACCCTTTATCGGGCTTGGCTATCGCTATTTATCGAATGATTTACGCGGCTTCAACAGCTTGGGACAAAGCGGCAACCGGCGCCAGAGTCAGTATATTTATCTGCCACTTGGCCTCACGCACAGTCTGCAATTATCGGCGCAATCGCGCTGGAACACCGAACTCGAAGCCGATGTGCTGCTGCGTGGCACGCAAAGCGCACGCTTATCCGATGCCGGACAAGGCGTGGCCGATGTCTCGCTGTCACAGCGGCACGGCTATGGCTTAAAAATCAGCATGGCCTACGAAAAAGATAACTGGTCGCTTGGACCGTTTTTAGAATTTTGGGATATTTCGCGCTCCGATACCGCCGGCTTGCTCCAAAACGGCAGCGCCGTCTACAGCAATGGCAATCGTCTGCTCTATCAAGAGCCGCACAATCGCACGCTGGAAGCGGGCTTGCGTGTGCGTCGCAGCTATTAAGTAGCAACGATAGCCAGGCGATATGCTCAATGTCATCCGCAGCGCCGTCAGCAATTTTTTTTACCATCGCGGGGTGGCGGCGCAAACACGCGCACAATACCGGCAGGCGGCACGCTACTATGCCTTAGCTGTGCGCTGCAATCGACGCCACGCCGAGGCATGGTACAAGGCCGGCGTGCTGCATGGTTTGGCGCAGCGCTACGCGCCGGCATTACACTGCTATCAGCAAGCGCTGGAACTATCTCCGCAGCATCGTGCTGCCCACAATAATTGCGGCGTCATTCATCATACGCAGCGTCGCCTGAGCCTGGCCGATGCGGCCTTCGCTGCGGCGCTGGCGATCGAGGCCGATTTTATTCCGGCCAATTTCAATCTGGGCTTGCTGCGTAAAGATCAGGGGCAATTCGCGGCCGCGCTGGCCTTGTTTGAACGCACGATTGCACTCGATACACAGCATGTCGATGCGCAAGTGGCACGGGCCCTGATGCTGCTCACGTTGGGGCGCTTGGACGAGGGCTGGACAGCTTATGAATGGCGCTTGCAAGTACAAACGGTGCGCTTGCTTCCGAGTAGTTCAGCATGGGATGGCCGTGCTTGCTTACGCGGAAAAACGCTGCTGCTCTACAACGAGCAAGGCTTGGGCGATGCCCTGCAGTTTTGCCGCTATATTCCCTTACTGCCAGACTGCCGTCTGATTTTGCAAGTGGCGCGTCCCTTGGTGTCATTATTGGCACAGCAAGACTGGGGCCGCGACATCCGCATCGTCGAACCGGCAGAGGCAGAGTACGATTATCATTGTTCTCTGATGAGTCTGCCCGGCCGGTTCGGCACGCGCCTGCACAATATTCCAAGCAGTACCGCGTATCTGCAAGCCTTGCCTCCGACCTTGACTGATTGGCAGCAGCGACTCGGCCCGCACAAGGCGCTGCGGGTAGGTTTGGTATGGAGCGGGTCCACCACCCACCACAATGATCGCCAGCGCAGCATCGCCTTGGCTGACATGCTCAGCTACTTGCCGCCGCATCATGAATACCACTGCTTGCAGGCGGAAATACGCGCTGCCGACCTCTTAACTTTACAGCAATCTGATTGCGCCATCCGGCTGTGGCACCAGCATTTGCATGATTTCAGCGCCACCGCCGCCTTATGTGCGCAGATGGATTTAATCATTTCGGTCGATACCAGCGTCGCCCACTTAGCCGCGGCAATGGGGCTGCCAGTGTGGATTTTGTTGGCCTACGTGCCGGACTTCCGCTGGCTCGCTGAAGGCAGCAGCAGCCCTTGGTATCGGTCGGCACGTCTATTACGCCAAACTCAAGCAACACAGTGGAACCCGGTATTAGCCACCATACAAGCGGATCTGCGCCACCGCTGAAACCCACTGCAGCCAGCAAAAACAATACGGGTCGGTGCAATGCCCCATTTGTTACTTTTAGTCAACCAATCCATTCTCCAGTTTTCAAGAGATGATCGAAATCATAAACTTCTTGTATACTAGTTGACACACATCAATGTTTCTTTAAACTAACACCCGTATTTTCGCCAGCATGATGGTCGATACGACATGCCATCGTGCTTACATTGTTTTAGGTAAGCATGCTTTTCTTTGACTAACAGGAAAAATATGAAAACTATCCATCGCTCCGGCCTACTATCGACGCTCAGTCTGGGCCAAAAATTAAGCGCGATCATCTTTGCCTGTGTGTTTTTCGTTTTCAGTGTATTTACTATCGCGCTAGGCCGCAGCAGCTATGCACTCATGCAAGCGAGCGCCATCGTCGAAGTTCAGCATTCTTTGTCCATCATCAATGATATGTTTGATGTGTTTGACAAGACGGTGCGTGCCGATGCCGTGCGCACCGCACAAACCTTATAGTGGATCCACATATCCGGACAACAGTTTAAACTAGTGTCTGTCGAAAAGAGACGAGGCAGACCATGAGTGAA